>NZ_JAGBIX010000047.1:0-16065 GCF_017934775.1 Kandleria sp.
AGTAAATTAGTACGAATAATTTATAGCATGTGCAAAACTGGTGAGTTATACCAGTACAACAAATAACAACAAGATTATACACCTAAACCACCCTGAAAAAAAGCGCTTTTTCTTCAGGGATTTTCAGCGTGCAATAAAAACCATGAAAAATTACTGATAATTTTATTAAATTTTTACTTGATTTCTATTATCCAATTTTTTTATCATCCCCCAATAATATATATTTCTAAAAATATATTGATATAATAGATACTAGAGTACATGACTCAAAGTATACATAAGATAATTAATAATAGGAGGTGTTCTGTAGCAACAAATTAACATACTTAACTCAGTAGTTTAGACAATTATATTGTAATGGATTTACTATCTATTAAGCTAAAGAAAGTCAATGTATCTAAAAGGATAAAACATATTGTTCACGTTAATCATATTAAATAGAAATAGTTTAACGATTGTAAATATGATATTGCAATCTTAGCGAGGTATAAAATGAATACAAAACCAGTAATAGAAGTGCTAAACATAAGTAAGAAGTACGAAGATTTTCAACTACAGATTAACAATTTAAAAATTAATGAAGGTCTTATAGTTGGTTTAATAGGTGAAAATGGAGCAGGGAAGTCTACCTTCTTGAATCTACTGTTAAATCAAATAAAAAGTGAATCAGGTAGTATTAAAATATTAGGACTAGATTATTCTAAAGATGAATATCGAATAAAACTTAACTTAGGTATAATCTTAGAACAAAATTATTTTCCTGATTCATTCTCAGTTCTACAGATTGAAAAGATGCTAGAGGGTATTTATCCCAATTGGGATAAAGAACTGTATCATTATTTAATTGATCATTTTGCTTTGCCTACTAATAAGGCTATTAGGAATTTCTCAAGAGGAATGCTAGTGAAACTAAATTTTGCTTCAGCATTGTCTCATCATCCTCATCTTTTAATTGCGGATGAAGCAACAAGTGGTCTAGATCCTATTGTAAGAAAAGAGATTTTATCTTTGTTAAAGGGGTTTGTAAAAGAAAATCAAATGACAGTATTGTTGTCGTCTCATATCTTAAGTGATCTAGAAAGGGTTGCTGATTATTTTGTTTTTATTGAAAAGGGTAATATTTTATTAAAAGGTGAAAGAAGTGAATTACTTAATCGTTATGTAATTAAGTCTGATATTAGTGGTTTATCTTTGAATAATATTAAATATAAATTATACCAAGATAACACTGTTCAATATCTTGTTGATATATCACAAGAAGAAAATGAAAATACTCATTATGCTTCACTAGAAGAAATATTGTTATTTTTAGCAAAGGGAGTGAAGATAGATGATCGGACTTCTTTATAAAGATTTTCAGCTTATCTTAAATAAAGTAGGTGTAGTAAACAGGATACTCATTGCACTTGTATTGCTACTGGTAACAATTTTTGGTAGAGAGTCTGGCACGATATTTCTATCGGTAATGATTCCAATTGGATTAGCATCTATTCCAACTGGTTTATTAGTTGCTGATGATGAAAATGGCTGGAATAGATATGTTGGTGTTTTCCCAATTACTAAAAAGAACATAGTTCTAGCTAGATATATTTTCTGTATTTCTTTGATTGTATTTGTTAGTCTTATTACTTTCATTTTAAGTGTTGTTACAGCTCTTATTTTTCAGCAATTCAGTCTACAGATACATATATCTATTTCAATGGTTGGTTTATTGATTGGTATTATGTACGTCATATTCTTACTCCCGGCAGTTTATGCTTTTGGTTCATTTGGGAGTACAATTGTAAATATATTGGTTTTAGCTCTCATCATGGGAATGGTCTATATTCTACAGAAAACAGCTTTAGGTCTAATGTTTGTTTCTTGGATCAGTCATGCGAATGTTTTGTTATTGATTGTTATAAGCTGTATTATAATTGCATTTATATCAGTCATTTCTATGATCATTTCTACAAAATTATATTCCAATACTTTTAACAGATAGGAGTAATAATATGAACTATAAAGTGTATCATCTAATAGCAGTCGTATTAGCAGTCATTTCAATTGTACTTGCGGTAGTATTACTAATCTGGGGAGAAAAGGGAACAGTCTTTTTTGCAATCATTCCCGTTCTTATTGCGGGAGCAATAGAACGAATGGGGAAGAAAACAAAATAGTAAGATTACTGACTACACAGAGTGAATAGTTCACCGCGGCTATGCGCGGCAAACGATTACAGCCACACCTACCATTAGGTGTGGCTGCTTTTTTATATGGAACATAACCTATCTGAAAATCAGCAAGTATCTCATACTGAAAAACGATATAAAGGAAGTGATCAATACAATTCTTTCTATATTGCATACATAAGAATAGAGTGGTTGATTACTTGATAGAACTCAGATTCCATTATTTAAGAAGTAGTTCAATCATGCGGTAAATGAAATAGAGAAATATTAATAATAATGGCCAACATCGAGCTGAAAATTCATAAAAATTGTTAATTTTAGAAGGGGTGTATTTAGGGTATTGACGTTCATACAAACCTGTATTTGGATTATATAGAAATGCCGATTTGTCTACACAGTTTTCTGTTTCTTCCTTGCCTAAGATAAGACAATCCAGACTCACATCAAATATCTCTGCTAATTTAATTACATTGTCTAAATCTGGTTTCCCTTCTCCTTTTTCCCATTTTGAGACAGCTTGGCGGGAAAGAAAGAGTTGTTTAGCTAGGGCTTCCTGCGAAAGTCCGCGCTCAGCTCGGAGTTTTTTTAATTGGTTAGGGAATTGTAGCATCGTAATTCCTCCTTTCTTTTTCATACTTAATGATAAAGCATCTGTAAGGTTTTTGCTAGCAACTATAAGTTCAAAGTAAGTTAAAGTTGCGCAACCAGCTCTTGTTTTTTCGGTTGACATAGATGTTTTATCACACACAAGGAAGATGTAGACATTTTAGTCTACGTTACATCATGAATATAGTTATTTATTTTTGCTAAATATTACGGTACAGTGTTACACTATGTTAATGATTGATAATAACACTTGAAGAAGTAAAATATATAAGAAGAAATATTTTTAGTTGCATATTCAGGATGAATAATAGTATTCAAACACTATGTAATGTAAAAAGTGATTCTTTATTGGAAAGAATTATATGTCCTTGAAAAAAATAGGAGACGTATCCTTTAGTTAGCATGATCAATGAGTATTTCAGTAAATTCAGCGACAGCATTTTAGTCGTAGAACGACACTTTTAATTGGCACAAAGCTAGTGATGATTTGATCATCACTAGCTCTTTTTATACAAGTTTTTTTTTCTTACTCTCATTGATTGCCCTTACTACAGCTGGTGTAGGTGGAAGTGTTCTTGTTTTGTTTATTTCTTATATATAGATGTTTTACAACAGGAAGAAGAATAGTTTTATAAAGAAGATGTAGATATTTAGGTCGTCTTACAGCATGAACATATTTTTTTAATGATGAATATTATGTCGTAGCATTACACTATTTTCTTGTTAAACATTCTATTTTATTGCTTTAATCTTTTGTTTACTCTTTCGCTACAATTTTATAAAATTATAGCGAAAGAGGTTAATTACATGGATGGAAAAATGATTCTTGATAAATTACTTGAAGAAAAAAATGGGTATATTAGGTTAATAGATGCTCTAAATGAGGGAGTATCAAAATATATGGTTTTAAATTATATTCGTCGAAATGAAATGGAAAAAGTAGCCCCTGGTGTATATATTTCATCTGATGCATGGGAAGATAAAT
The DNA here is from genome assembly GCF_017934775.1 of Kandleria sp. NCBI lineage: Bacteria > Bacillati > Bacillota > Erysipelotrichia > Erysipelotrichales > Coprobacillaceae > Kandleria > Kandleria sp. Next base: position 3,763 of record NZ_JAGBIX010000047.1, read on the forward strand.
TATATTTATTACAGCTTCGAAATAGGAAGATTATTTTTTCTCATGAGTCTGCTTTATATATACATAATCTTTCTGATAGAGAACCGTTTTCACCAGTAATTACAGTTGGACGTGGATATAATGCAAAGCATCTAAAAGATAATAGTGTTGTGGTACATACAGTGAGACCTGAATGGCTGGAACTTGGATTGGCTCAGGGACAGACTTTTACCGGTAATACAGTACGAATCTACGATAAAGAGCGTTGTATCTGCGATATTATCAAGAATAAGAATAATATGGATATTCAAGTCTTTCAAACAGCATTGACAACGTATTTCTCTGATAGTGAAAAAAACATTCATAATCTTATGAAATATGCAGATATTATGGGCATTTCGGATAAGGTAAGACAATATACAGAGGTGTTATTATAATTAAAAGTGCTATGACTAATGGTGTCATTCTTACACTTAGACTGAAAAGAGGAATCGGGTAAAACGATTCCTTTTTTATTGAAATTTTTTTGAGAAGAAAGCAAAATTATTTTTAGTGGGACACAAAAGTGGGTCATTAGTGATGTTATTATCTAGTAGGAATCAAAAGAAAGCCATTCTTAAAAGTATTTTAGAAGGAGAGACATAAACATGGGAGAATATGTAAAAAACAAAAAAGAAATGAAATTTAAAAATCAAGAATCATTAAAGGCAGTCGAAAGCGTTATTGTAGAAGCAAATGAAGCCTTACATGATAAAGGAAGAAATCTAACCAATTCACCATTTAGTGAAACCATTGCTGGTGCACTAGGAGTAGGAGCAGGAGGAGTACTAGGATTTGCAGGATTATATTTTGGAGGAACTGTCGGTCTAAGTGCGGCAGGTATTACAAGTGGGTTAGCTACAGCAGGAGGACTCATCGGAGGAGGTATGGCTGCCGGTATCGCTGTATTAGCTGCTCCGGCTGTTGTTCTTGGTACTGGTGCAGCTTTGGCTACATCCCGTGTCAAAAACAAAAAATTACGTGAAGCAAAAGAATTAGTATATAAAGAAGCATTAGCTAAACAAACAGCTATTTGCAAAGCTCTTAAAGAAGAAGCTGATGCTGATAAGGAAAGATTTGATTACTTAAACGGACTTAACCTTATGTTAAAAGCAGCCATCAAAGATTTACAGCATGATTTAGGAGTAGAAGCTTAAGGAGAAATTGATATGGGACAATTTCATTATTCTAAAGAAGAATTAGACATCAATAAGGTCTTAAAAATGAATCTAGATGCTTCTAGTGACTTGCTTAATGATCCAATAATGAAAGCTATTAGAAATCAATCAGATGAAAACATAACATCATCACAGAAACTATTGTGTTCATTAAATAAGAAAAAAGAAGTAGACGATCTATCTAAAAAAATAAAGGAGAAAACAAGAAAACTCGAACATTCTCCAAAATTAGAATCATGGGAAGAAATTGTAGAACAAGCTCATTCAAAATACACAGATGTCGTTGAAATCGAAGATTTCATGACACCTGATGAAATCCAATCAGCATTTGATGAATTAGATGAAATAAATGAAAAATTCTCTAAGAAAACATCAATTGCTAATAAAACAGATTTACAATTATTAGCAGTTGCGATTGCATTACAGGTTACTAAAGCATTATTATTCCCATATATTGCTAATAAGTTTGAATATGGAAAAAGCTCTGATCCAAAGGATAGACTTGATCATAATGACAAATCAATACAAAAAGCACATCGAGAAGCAAATGATAAGTACAGAGATAAGAAATTAAAGAAGAATGATGCAGGTAAGTGGATAGAAATACTATATCAAACAGTTCCTTATGATATTACCAAAGGATCTGCTAAGCAGGGAATCCATATGGAAGGAAGATATCATAGACTCCATACATTAGGACATGATCCTATCCTTGGCTGGATTTTTGGAACAGCGAACATACTTACTGACTGTATTACTTTCGATAATTTGCAAACAAATAGAATTATCAGACATGATCCAAAAACACATGCCAAAAATATGAAAATTACACATGAAATTGTTCCCTTATCAAAGATGTTCCAAGAATCTTATGATATAACAATGGAAAATAAACTTAATCTTGCGGCTGCTATATTTGCACAATCACAACACCTAAAGTCTGACAAGAATACCAAATTAGGGTTGCCTGTTCCAGTGCTGGAGGTTTTTAATAAAGAACTTGCAAGTAAATTATACAGAGAACATTATGATGCATTGTGCTTTTCAAGAGATGTTAAAATTGTGGGTACATCTGCCGCTGCATCACGTTTTTTTGATATGATCATCGCTTTTATACACGGATTGTATAGAAAGCCTGATGAAGATGAGGATCTATACAAAGTTAGAACCCGTAAGATATTATTAATCTCTAACTCTATTGCATCAACAAGCTCTATTATTAATGCTGCTATAACAAAAAATCCTAAATCGCTAGATATAGGCGGTTTACTAAATACAGTTTCACATTTGTTCCTGGATATAAGATTTATCACTAAAATCAAGCAAGAATTTGTAGAAAATGAAATCAGTGAAAGACTTCAAAAAGAATTAGATGAAATTGATCAATTGTATGATTCAATGTAATAGCTGTATATTTAATCAGAAAGAACTGATATCAATAGTTTGTATCAGTTCTTTTATAATATATCCCCAAACATCCACTAAAATTAGATTTCAAATAAATAATATAGTAGAATAAAACAAGGACAATTTCTTTAGAAGGGCAACCGGAGGAAAAAACATGAATGCAAAACGATATAACTCCATAGATCTATGGAAACTCATTATGGCATTTTGTGTGGTAGCCCTACACACAATAAAATTAGAACAATCAAAACTAATTATTATTAATGAACTATACGATAGCTTTGTAAACATGGCAGTCCCATTCTTCTTTATAGCCTCAGGCTTCTTATTAGCTAAAAAACTACAGTTACCACTACATAAAGAAGAAAACATAGACATAATTAAAAACTATCTAATAAGAATAGTGAAACTCTACTTAATATGGAATATCATCTATCTTCCACTTGCAATAATTGGCTTTATCTTAGATAAAAGTACTCCATTAATGTCCATATATCTCTATCTAAGAGGACTATTCCTAGTAGGACAACAATATACTTGATTGATATATTAAATAATATTCATTATTATTAAAGTGTTTTAATAATATATATTGATATTGTTCTTTTCTGGCTATATGATTTAGTCAGAAAGGTAGTGATATTATGACTGCAAAAGAGGTTCTTAGAATTCTCCAAATTACTCGCCCTACACTCAGTAAGTATGTAAAAGAGGGTAGATTGAAAGTGACCGTCAAAGGTAATGGTAGATATGATTATGATGCTGATAGTGTCTACAAGATGCTAAACAAAGACATTGAACGCAAGACTTATCTTTATGCCAGAGTATCTACTCCAAAGCAAAAAAAGACTTGGAAAACCAAGTTCAGCTGCTCAAAAATTTCTGTTTTCAGAACGGTTACACAATCAATGGGATCTATCAGGATGTTGCTAGTGGTATAAGTTTTGACAAGCGTAAACAGTTCTTTGATATGCTTGACGAAATACTTGCAGGCAGGGTCAACAAGGTGATTATTACCTATAAGGACAGACTTTCAAGGGTTGGCTTCGAGCTGTTTACTTATCTATTTAAGAAATACGGATGTGAAATCGTTGTAATTAGCGAGATTGGTTCCGAGAAGCTTGATAGCCAAGAGATATTCGAAGAAATTATTAGCTTACTTCACTGCTACTCAATGAAATTATACAGTAGCAGAAAAACTAAAAAGATTAAGGAGATTTTAGAGGAAGATGATAGTTCAGAGAGTTGAAAAACACCTGATAAAACAGAATAACTCATACTATCCAATGTTCTGTGATTTCGCTCACAAATCAAAGAACCTCTACAATCATGCAAATTATTTGGTAAGAAGTGAATTCATTAAAAATGATAAGTGGCTTCGTTATAGCGAGATGGATAAAATTCTCAAAGCGGATTTAGAGTTTGATGATTATAAACAGATGCCAACAGCCCAGTCTGCTCAACAGACTCTTAGACTACTTGAGAAGGATTGGAAGTCATTCTTTGCTGCTATAAAGGACAGGTCTAAAAACAAAGACAAGTATTTAGGCAGGCCAAAGCTCCCCAAGTATAAGCCTAAGGATGGAAAACACATTCTCATTCTTACCAATCAAAATGTTAAATTAAAGGGAGACTCTTTAGTTTTTCCTAAAACATTCAAGGGGTTCACGTTGAGACCGCAATTTGTCAGCAAGGACAATTTTATATCGTTTCAGCAGGTAAGATTTATACCTGGCTATAATTCTTTCACAGTAGAGCTTGTGTATAACATTGAAGTTCCTAATGCAGCTTTGCCTGATAATGGAAGGTATTTGAGTGTAGATATTGGTTTAGATAACTTAGCAACTGTTGTAAACAACGTTGGCTTAAAGCCGATTGTAATCAATGGTAAAGGTCTGAAATCAATGAATAAATACTATAACAAACAAATATCTCATTACCGCGAAGTGGCTAAAAGAATAAATGGTAGAGACTATACAAGCCGAATGGATAGACTTACCTGTAAGAGAAACCATAAGATTGATGATTATATGCATAAAGCTAGTAAATTTCTAATAGATTATGCTGTTGTTAATAATTTCAATACTATTGTAATTGGCAATAATAAAGAATGGAAGCAGGAATCATCAATGAGCAAACGAGTTAATCAGTCTTTTGTTGGAATTCCTCACATGAGATTTATTCAGATGGTTCAATACAAGGCTCAGACTGCAGGATTGAATGTTATTCTTACAGAGGAAAGTTATACAAGTGGTACAAGCTTCTTGGATAACGAAGAACCAATCAAAGCAAACTATAATAAAGTCAGACGAGTTAAACGAGGCTTATTTGTGAGCAATAATGGCACAAAAATCAACGCCGATGTGAATGGTGCTTATCAGATAATGAAGAAAGTATTCCCTAATGTAACATCTGATGGGATACAGGGTGTAGCGTTACATCCAGTTAGAGTAAGTGTTGCGTAAGCAATACTGACTAATAAACGTTTTATATTATAGATTTTTAACGTTAGTTAATAATCACGAATAAAACGATAACGTGGAGTATCTATTACAAGTTAATCTATAACCATAAAACATTTGGATTAGATTCCTTCTTTGTAACAGCAATCATAAGCAGTATGATTGCCATTGTGTATCTTCTTTTAAAGAAGATATATAAAGGTAAAGTAACATGAAAACATTAGACTTTCTTTAAGCAGATTGTTCTGTCGTATGTTTTTATTGTTATCAGTGCACAAGTAGCACCGTATGATTCATTAAATATTTTGTAGGTGGCGTGGTCAGTTTCACTGATGCCACACTAACAATCGTTTAAAGGACACCCGCTTAAAACGGGTGTCCTTTTGTGTTTAATGAATAAAAAACAAAACGCCCTCAAGTGTGCATGTGTTTCCACAGAGGCCTGAGGGAGAAGTTGTCTATATAGTATCATATTTTTATTTTAGGTCAACATAAAAAAGTAGTAATCCTAAATGAAAAATCTGACTGAAAGTCTTCTACTGATATAATGAGGATTACTCTCAATAGAATGAATTATTTATAAATATATATTTAGTAATATCTATATTAATGAGAGAAATTCTCATTTAGTATTTAATGTGAGAAAAGAGACGTATATAATAGTATATAAGAATATAAGATGGGGTGAAGTATCATGTTAATACAGTTTAATTTCAAAAACTATAAGTCGTTTCGGGACGAAACAACTTTAGATCTATCTGCTACAAATATTACTGAGTTCTCTGAAAGAGTTGTAAAAGTAAATGGAGAAAAGATTCTTCCAGTAGCGGCAATCTATGGCGCAAATGCTAGTGGTAAATCTAATGTGTATAGCGCATTTGCATTCATGTCAAAGTATGTCTTAAATTCATTTAATTATGGTGATGATAGAAAAGAATATGATGAAGTACGTCCTTCTCCATTTTTATTTGATAGTAAATCAGAAGCAGAGGATACAACTTTTGAAGTGTATTTTACTCTTCCAAAAGATCAATCAGAATATGTATATAATTATGGATTCTGTCTTGGTATAGAAGGTGTTACTGAAGAATGGCTGAATTATAGGGTAGCTAACTCTGAAAAATCTAAAACTATATTTTATCGTGATAAAGACACACTTGATTTATCAGGTATCTCAAAAAAGAGTCGTGATAATATTAAGATTGCTTTAGAGCAACAAGTTCTAGTAGCATCATTAGGAGCTAAGCTAAAAATTAATGAATGTAAAATGGTACGTGATTGGTTTAAAGAAAATGAATTTGCGGATTTTGGTAATGCGGTTAGTAATTTCTTCTTATCAAGAATGTTGCCGTCTGGTTTTGTAGAAGATGCGAGTGTACAAGATGATGTAGTAAATTTCTTTTCTTCATTCGATGATCAAATTAAAGGATTTGAAGTTAATAAAATACCATCTCCTGATAATGATAAGGCAGAAAGATATACTATTGATGCATTACATAAAAAACTCAATTCAGAAGAATTGGCAAAGATTCCTTTATCTTCTGAATCTGCAGGAACATTAAAGATGTTCGCTCTTTATTCTGAATTACAGTCTGTATTGAAAAAAGGAAGTATATTATTTGTAGATGAATTAAATGCTAGATTACATCCATTGTTAGTTAGAAATATCATTCTAACATTTTATAATCCGAAGGTTAATGTGAATAATGCACAATTGATTTTTACTACACATGATACTTGGCAGTTATCAAATCAACTTTTACGTAGAGATGAAATCTGGTTTACTGAAAAAGATAAGAACGGTGTTTCTACGCTTTACTCTTTAGTAGATTTTGTGGATGAGAAAGGTACACGTATTAGAAAAGATGAAAGCTATGAGAAGAATTATCTTTTAGGTAAATATGGTGCTATTCCTACATTGAACAATATTGGTCTATTAGAGGAGAATTAATATGACACGAAAAGAAAGAAATGGGAAACGAAAATCTCGTCGTATTAATAGTAGAATTCCGTCATTAGGATATTATTTGATTGTAACTGATACAAATGCTACTGAACGAAATTATTTTATTGGCCTTCGAAATGCTTTGCCTGAGGGGATGAGAAATAAATTGATTATCCATGTTGAAAAAGCAAAAAAGACAGACCAGCTTATTAAAAAGTGTGTTGAATTATTTTCTAATGATCCGCAATATCGTATACCGTGGATTGTGTTTGATCGTGATCAGGTAACAAGATTCGATAACATCATTGTAGATGCAAAAAAAAGAGGAATACATGTTGGGTGGTCTAATCCTTGCTTTGAAGTTTGGATGTATGGTTATTTTGGGAAAATTCCTCAAATGGTTGATTCACAAGAATGTTGTAGGAAGTTTGGTGAAAAATACAAGCAGAAAACAGGACAAGAATATTCTAAAGCTAATAAAGAAATATATGAGCTATTAACAAAGAATGGGGATGAAAAAAGTGCTGTAGAGATTGCTAGAAATAGATATGAAGTTTCTATTCAATATGGAAAAAGAAAACCTTCAGATATGCATCTTTGTACAACTGTTTATGAACTTGTTGGCGAAATAGTCCAAAAAGCATCAGCATACAAAAACAAATTGATATAATTTATTGAAAAGTAGAATATAAATATAACATACCTTACACAGTCTTCTTCTAATGTTTTTAATTTGAGGATTAATCTTAAGAGTCAAGGACTTATAGTTAGAGTTATTGTTTAAAGAACACCTGCTGTGTATAGCGGGTGTTCTTTTTGTAAAGCCGTATTACAAAATATGATAGAGATCTTTTGTAATAAGATTAAGAGATAAGAGTGTTGAGTCTTTATTACTCTTGAAAAAAATAAAGAATTATTTATGTCTGGAGAATAACATAAAAAAAGCTATGATGGATGAAAAAAACATGACAGTCTAAGACTGCCATGTTTTTATTTTCAATTCGAAAATATATTAAATTTCATAATAATTTCTATTATACTATATATAATAGAAAAATATTACAACAGACATAAATTCTGATAAACGAATTTACACAAAAAATTTTACACTATGCACTAAAGAACATTGAAAAAGTTTTTCTTCTATAGACAAATCTTAAATTGTTTTATCGTATCTACTCATAAAAAATACTTTAATATCATATTAATAGAGCTTCGTATTCAAATGGATAGATAACTTTTGTTGCAATGCCCCTAATTTAGCACTCCAGGTTGGAGTGCTTTTTTATTCAAATCGTCACAAATTTTAAAAAAACGTCACATAAAGGTTATAATATTAATTAAGAAGGAGGTGTACATATGTGTACAGTAATTACATATCATTCAGGAAATCACTATTTTGGTAGAAATCTAGATTTAGATTACTCTTATAATGAGACTGTAGTCATCATGCCTCGCCATTATAATTTTATTATGAGAAAGATGAAAGCTATTGAATCTCATTATGCTATTATAGGAATGGCTACAGTAGTAGGTAATTATCCACTATTCTATGATGCAACTAATGAAGAAGGATTATCCATGGCAGGACTTAATTTCCCAGATTACAGTTATCTAAATCCATATAATGAATCAAAAGATAATGTTACTTCATTTGAATTCATACCTTATATCCTATCAACATGTAAGAATGTTAAAGAAGCAAGAGTTAAACTAAAAACTATTAATCTCTATGATGAACCATTCTCTAAAGAATATCCTAATTCTACTTTACATTGGATGATTGCGGATAAGGAAGAAGCTATCGTAGTAGAATCAATGAAAGATGGTTTACATATCTATGATAATCCAGTAGGTGTTATGACAAATAATCCTCCATTTAACATCATGAACTTCGCCTTAAATGATTATGCATCATTATCCCCAAAACAACCAGAAAACACATTTGGAACATCCTTACATCTTTACTCTAGAGGAATGGGAGGATTAGGATTACCTGGTGATCTATCTAGTAAATCTCGTTTTATTAAAGTAGCTTATACTAAACTAAATTCTAAATCAAAAGAAGATGAAAACAGTGCTGTTCATCAGTTTTTCAAGATATTAGGATCCGTTGAGCAACAATACGGTCTATGTGAAGTAACACCCGGTGCTTATGAATATACAATCTACTCATCATGTGTAAACATAGAAGAAGGTATCTACTACTATACAACTTATAATAATAGTCATATTCATGGAGTGAATATGCATCACACTGATCTAGATGCATCTACACTAACTATACATAAACTCATTAAAGATGAACCATTGGATATTATCTAGTATATATTTCTTAGAAGAGGATTGTCGTATTATCATATTGTCGTATGATGGGTGATGAATCAAACTTTGGTCAGGGAGATTCATCACTCTTTTTCTTTCTGAAGGATTGGTATGATACTATTGTACCCCATGCCTTTCCCGCAAATCAAAAAAGAGCGGGTACTGGAAAAGATTTCCAGAAACCCGCTGAAAGTAACAGAAAGATGATTTCCCGCATTTTGGAAGATCATCCACATAAAGTGAGGGTGCTTTTCAACTAGAATCAATCTACTACAATAGTGAATACGAGCTAGCAAATAACATGCATGAGTTTACAACTCATGTTTTAAAATAGTTAAATAGTGGTGATAAACAGGGCAAAATTGCATTACTGATATGTATATGCTAACATCTTCTTAAACTATATAAGATGGAGGAATGATTAATGAATAAATACTATGCCTCTACAAAAGAAGAAATCATTAATAAATCATTGAACTTATTAACACGTATTCATATAAAACATCTATTTACTCATCAAGGAGAAATACAAATTACAGATAAATCAATCATATTAAAAGATTGGAAAACAATAGAATGGAATGATATTAAAAAAGTAGATATGGAAAATGATGAAATCGTTTCATCTAAAATGTTTGCGACACAATCTCGTTTATTTTTTATGAAGTCTTCAAAGCCTATTAGACTCATCTTAAATAATAATGAAGTTATCTACTTATATGTAAATTGGAATTTCGCTACAGGTTTAAGTGATAATAAAAAGATATATGAAAGAATAAAAAATAATTAGCTAACCATGGGTTTCTGGATTAATCTTATTTAGATAAAATATAGATTAATAACATCTTTAACAATCTTTTATAAATAATAATATGAATACGTGATTTTATGGATATCTATAATGATGAAGGATGCTATTTCCCAAAAAATGAAAAAATAATTTTGTCAAATAGAACTTTACAAAGTTAATCAATGGTGATATATATAAGTTAACGAAAACATTAGGCTTTCCTTGAGTCGATTGTCTTGTTGTTATGGTTTCGTTGTCGTCGGTTCACATAGTGAATACGGGGCTAGCACCGTATCCCCTGGTTTGCTCAACCAAGACCTTGGAGGGGACTCATTAAATTTCCTATAGGTGGAGTGGTCGATTATATTGATGCACTCGCTAGCAATCATTTTAGGGACACTGGTTTTAATAAACTAGTGTCCTTTTGTTTAGGAGATTTCTTATGTTGGATGTATATGAATATATTTTAAGATGTATTGATAATAGAGCTATACCAAGTGATGAAAAAATTACACTTAAATCATATTGTGATTTTTATGAAAAAGAGATAGAGCATCATGTTTTTGAAGTTGAATTTAAGAATGGTAAGAAAATATACATAAAAAATGAAGCTAAAAACATTGCTCATATCATGGGCATACATGCATTTTATGATCGACGTTTTAAAGATAAAGCATTGAGATTTGGTGGGGCATTTACTGGAATAGATGCATATAAGAATATGAAAAAGGGGAAAATTACCCTCAATTATTTAAAAAAATCAAAGCGTGGGGAAGCATGGAATGATGATACAAAAAGGATTAGAGTACTTAGTTTTCCATTTATGATGAAAGCTTTAAGAGAGGGAGAATGGTATAATTTTGATATTAATAAATTCAAGGGTAATACTAAACTTAATCCAAAGATAATTGTTGCTTATCGTTTGCAAAAATATATACTAAATTTTTGTATTTCGGATTCAAATGATGATAATTATTTTTGTATTTCAAACATTATTGCTTTTAAGAATGATAATCCACGTGTAAAAAATCAGGATCTTTTGGAACTGGATCGTGTGATTGAATTAGATTCAAAAGGGAAAGTAATAAGCTGTGTTTGTCAAAATAGACTTTATAGAAATTATCTTCGAAAGCCAAAAAAAGTTGAACATGTGACAGTTAATGAAAAAAAGCATGAAGAGCTTATTTCTAAGAAATGCTTTGTAAATACAAACAAAATCGCTCATGACGAATATGAGGTCATTTATCTAAAATTAGATACTAATACGAAAAAGTTTATTGAGAAATAAGCTTTTTCTTTGTTTCTATAAAAAAATATAAAAGACCACTTTTCACATAACAAACAAATATAGGTTTTAAGGAGCCTCTCAAAACATTTTCACTTAACTATTTGTTATGCACACAAAGGAGAAAGTTGAGGATTGAATTATGAGCACTGTAAAACCTAGAAAAGATTCTTTAGTTGATTTCATTGAAAGATTTTCCAAGGAAGATAAACAAATCAATTTCTTTTTGAATCTGAAATGGCCTAATGGCTTTTCCTGTGATAAATGTGACTGTCATGACTACTACCTGGTCAAAAGAAAGAATGTCAAGAATGGATATCTGCTTATCGCAAGGATTGTGGGCATCAGCACTCACTTCTGGCCCATACTATTTTTCAGGATTCAAATCTTCCTTTGATCAAGATACTGATTGGCTTATATGTTTTCTTTAGCTCCAATAATGGGGTAAACGGTAATCAATTAGCCAATTATATGGATGTCAATGTTCAGACAGCTCAAAAATTCAGAAAAAAATGCCGGATTTTGATGGCTGAAAGCAACAATTCAAAAAAACTGCATAATTCACTTTATGAAATCGATATACTTGAAATAGGCGGACATCATGATAGAAAACGTGGGAAAGGTCCTGAAAACAGGCATCCCACGCTTTTGATATTGTCTACATCTGAAGATAATGAATATCCTCAGTATATCAAGCTTCATGCTTTGCCTGATTATAGAGGAGAACCTACTGAAAGCTATCTTAAAGAAAAATGCATATTCAAAGGATCAACAGTTATTAATTGCGATGGTGATAGAGCTTTTTTCCGCCTGGAAAAATTAACACAGTTAGAAAACAGTGTAGTAGACTATACAGATGAAAACCATAAATTAACATGGCTAAATACATTTGC
>NZ_JAGBIX010000048.1:0-29162 GCF_017934775.1 Kandleria sp.
TATACGGTAGAGGCGAAGTGGACACGCCTGTAAGAATAAGGATTGCCTGACTTGTCGGGTGGAAACTTAAATATCAAACTTCTTAAATAGAACCGTCAGGTTCTTAGAAGCCACCTACCTTTAGGTGGGTGGTAGTTCACAAAGAACATGATGTAATTGCATTTTTGCAGTGTATATTTTATAATAGTCCCACGAGGTGAGGAATGTGTTCAACGATAAAAACAAAAAAGCGAATAAGAGAATGTTTATCGTGACGATTGTCCTTGTTGGGGCGAGTGTAATCTCCCTTTTGACAAGTACGAATGTTGTACCTGGATTTGGAGTTGTAAAAGATGCAGTTTCTAATATTGAATATTATATTTTTAAGGCACCAATTGATGGACTTGGCAATTTGGCATCTGAATATGCTGCATTGAAAGATGTCTATAATGAAAACAAGAAATTAAAGAAATCCTTGGATAATTATGCAAGAGAGCTAGCTTATAATAAGCAGCTTGAGAAGGAACTTAATGATTTAAAATCTATTACGAACATTAAGAATCTGCCTACTGAATATACATTGTCATATACTAGTGTAATCAAGAGAGATTCTGAGGCCTGGGATAGTACAGTCATGATCAATTCAGGAAGCCAGTCAGGCATCAAGAAAGGTATGGCAGTCATGAGTGCTAATGGCATGGTTGGTGTGATTACACGTGTAGGTGCTGTTTCTTCTGAAGTGCGTCTATTATGTACAGAGAACACAGGATTCCAGCTTCCAGTGATGATTCAAAGCGGCAAGGATACGCTTTATGGCCTACTTAATGGTTATGATACAGGAACTCACTGTTTTAAGATTCAGCTTTTATCGACAGCTTCTAAAGTTGAAACCAATGCTGAGGTGTTAACAAGCGGGCTTGGTGGCAGCGATAAGACACCTAAGGGTATTTTGGTTGGTAATGTTAAAGGATTTACTAATGATAATGCATCTACTGGGAAAATCATTGCTGTTAAGCCAAGCGCAGATTTTGATAATCTAAATTATCTTGCTATTGTAAAGAGGAAATAATGATGAGAAACAGATTGATTCGTAGTTTTATTATTATGGTAATTGCTTATCTCATCGATGGTCTGATTGTCTACTTGTTGCCATATCCATTTACAAGACAGGGCGCAATTATTGTACCTTCATTAGGTCTTATTTGCTTTACTATGCTTGTTAATGATCTAGATGACAGTACTGAAAGATATTTCTTTTCAGCAATTTGTGGACTTTACTACAGTATTGTCTATTCTAATGCGCTAGCAGCTTATGTATTGATTTATATTATTATCGCTTTTGTACGTACGAAGTTTTTCTCTACCAACAGATTTGGTTTTATGCAGTTTGCGGTATTTGCAATGTCAATTGTTGCTTTCAAGGAAGTTTTTATCTACGTGCTTGAATTTATTGTAAGAGCAACTTCGTTTGCATTCTATCTCTTTATTTTGCAAAGACTCTTGCCAACAATGTTAATCAATGGCATTCTTTCATTGTTAGTGTATGCCATCTATCCAAAGCTTGGTATTAGTAAAGAAGGAAATACATATTTAGAAAGATAGGGGACACCTATCTTTTTTATATTTCTTATTAATGATGCTTGTATTTCTTATAAGATTATGTTATATTCATTGAGGTGTTTTAAATACACACACTGTGGATTCTCTTGACGAGTGCCTGAAAGGGTGTCAAAAGTTAGAAGCAGTGGAGGAAAAAACGAAAAGGAGGAAATTACACATGTCAGTAATTTCAATGAAAAGACTATTAGAAGTTGGTGTTCATTTCGGACATCAGACAAAAAGATGGAACCCAAAAATGGCTCCATACATTTTCACATCAAGAAACGGAATCTATATCATTGACTTAAAGAAGTCTTCTGAAAAGATCGATGAAGCTTACAAAGCAATGATGGATATCGCTGCTAAAGGTGGAAAAGTATTATTCGTAGGTACTAAGAAACAGGCTCAGGAAGCTGTACAGGCTGAAGCTGAAAGATCTGGTTCTTACTATGTTAATTCTCGTTGGTTAGGTGGTACTTTAACTAACTTCAAAACTATCACTAGAAGAATCAAGAGATTAATCGAATTAGAAAAAATGGAAGAAGATGGTTCTTTAGAAAAGTATACTAAAAAAGAAGCTATCTTAATGATGAAAGAAAAAGCTAAGTTAGAAAGAAACTTAGGTGGTATCAAAGATATGAAGAAGCTTCCAGATGCTTTATTCGTAGTTGATCCTAAAGTTGAACATAACGCTGTAGCTGAAGCTAAAATCTTAGGTATCCCTGTATTCGGTATCGTTGATACTAACTGTGATCCTGATGAAGTTGATTACATCATCCCAGCAAATGATGATGCTATCAGAGCTGTTAAGTTAATCGTTGCTTCTATGGCAGATGCTATCTGTGAAGCAAAAGGTGAACCAACAACTGTTGCTTACTTAAAAGATGAAGAAGAAAAAGAAGTAACTATGAACGATGCTGTTGCTTCTGTTGAAGAAAACAGAAACAGAGGTCCAAGATACAAGAACGCTCGTAGAAATAATAGAGGACCAAGAAATAACTAATAACGTTCACAAATAAGGAAGCTTCCGCTTCCTTATCATTATATTAACGGAGGAAAAAGAAATGGCTGTAACTGCAAAATTAGTAAAAGAATTACGTGAAAAAACTGGTGCAGGTATGATGGACTGTAAAAAAGCATTAGATGCTACTGACGGTAACATCGAAGCTGCATTTGACTGGCTTAGAGAAAAAGGTATCGCTAAGGCAGCTAAGAAAGCTGATAGAATCGCTGCTGAAGGTTTATCTGCTTTCGCAATCAAAGGAAATACTGCTGCATTAGTAGAAGTAAACTCTGAAACTGACTTCGTTGCTAAGAATGAAGAATTCAAAGAATTAGTAAACTTAATCGCTAACGTTGCTGCTGATAATAAATGCGCTGATGTTGAAGCTGCATTAAAATTAGATGTAGATGGTAAAGATCTTGAAACAGTAATCGCTGAAAAGACTGGTAAGATCGGTGAAAAATTATCTTTAAGAAGAATCGCTGTTATGGAAAAAACTGATGAAGAAGCATTCGGTGCTTACTCACACATGGGTGGATCTGTTTCTGCATTAGTTAAGATTTCAATTGATGATGCTGAAAAAGCAAGAGACATCGCTATGCACGTAGCTGCAAGTGCTCCTCAGTTTATCTCTGAAGAAGATATCCCTGCAGACGTTCGTGAAAGAGAATTAACTGTATTAAAAACTCAGGCTGAAGAAGAAAATGCAAAAGCTGCTAAACCAAAACCAGCTCAGATCATGGAAAAGATCATCATGGGTCGTTTAAAGAAAAACTTCAAAGAAATCTGCTTAAATGATCAGGAATTCATCAAAGATCCAGATCAGACTGTTGAAAAATACTTAGGTAAAGGTAAAGTATTAGAAATGGCTCGTTTCAAAGTTGGTGAAGGTATCGAAAAGAAAGAAGACGACTTCGCTGCTGAAGTAGCTGCACAGGCTGGACTTTAAAATTGATTGAGAGACTTTTTGTCTCTCTTTTTTTACGCAAACATTTGTTAGTATAGGCTTTTTTATTGAGTCTATAAATTGTTGACGTGATTCTAATATTCAATTAGAATGTATGTATGAGAAAAGGAGATTCTTATGAAATATAATAGAGTTTTACTTAAAATCAGCGGGGAAGCTTTAGCTGGTGAAAAAGGTACAGGTATTGATCCTAAAGTTGTAGCAGATATCGCTGCTCAGATTAGAGATGCAAAAAATCTAGGTGTAGAAATCGCTGTTGTATGCGGTGGTGGAAATATCTGGAGAGGAAAGACTGGTGCAGACATGGGCATGGAAAGAGCTAATGCTGACTACATGGGTATGTTAGCAACTATCATGAACGGTCTTGCATTACAGAACGCACTTGAAGCTCTTGGCGTACATACACGCTGTATGACAGCTATTGAAATGAAAGAAGTTGCTGAACCATATATTAGAAGAAGAGCTGTTAGACATCTTGAAAAAGGTAGAATTGTTATCTTTGCAGGTGGTACAGGTAGCCCTTACTTCACAACAGATACAACTGCTGCATTAAGAGCAGCTGAAATCAATGCTGATGTTATTCTTATGGCTAAGAACGGTGTTGATGGTGTTTATTCAGCAGATCCTAAGATTGATCCAACAGCAACTAAGTTTGATAAGCTTACTTACTTAGATGTCTTAAACAAAGACTTAAAGATCATGGATCAGACAGCTATTACATTATGTAAAGACAATGATATTGATTTATCAGTTTTCAATATGCAAAAAGAAGGCAATATTGCTTTAGCTTGCGAAAATAAAGTAGATGGAACTATCATCTCGAAGGGAGAATAATAAATAATGATCGATGAAGTATTATTAGAAGCAGAAGAAAAGATGGAGAAGACTGTCGCTAACTTCTCTAAAGAACTATTAAACATCCGTACTGGTAGAGCTAATCCTTCAATGCTTGAATCAGTTATGGTTGAATACTATGGCGCACCTACACCATTAAACCAGGTTGCAGGTATCAGCGTATCTGAAGGTCGTCAGTTAGTAATCAAAGCTTACGATAAAAGCTCAATGAAAGATATCGAAAGAGGAATCTATGAAGCTGATTTAGGCTTAACTCCTCAAAATGATGGTAATGTTATTAGAATCAATATTCCACCTCTAACAGAAGAACGTCGTAAAGAATTAGTTAAGCAGGTAGGAAAGATTGCTGAAAGAGATAAAGTAGCGTTAAGAAACGTCAGAAGAGCTGCTAATGATGATGTAGAAAAATCAGGTGAAACTGAAGATGCTATCAAGCAGGGTAAAAAAGATGTTCAGGATTTAACTAACAAATATGTTAAGAAAATTGAAGACATCGCTAAAGAAAAAGAAAAAGATTTAATGACTGTATAAAAATGAGGCTGGTGGTAGCATCAGCCTTTTTCATTAGGAGGATACTATGATACGAGAATATAAAACATCAGATATAAAAGACATGATACGCATCTGGAATGAAGTTATTGAAGAAGGAATAGCTTTTCCACAAGAAGAGTTTTTAAATGAAGAAAGTGCAATAAAATTCTTCTCTGAACAGGCTTACTGTGGTGTATTTGAGGACCAAGGAAAAGTTGCTGGCCTCTATATTCTTCATCCTAATAACGTGGGCAGATGCGGACATATCTGTAATGCTAGCTATGCGGTTGATTCTTCTTGTAGAGGAAAGCATATCGGTGAGCAGCTTGTAAAGGATTGTCTAATTCAAGCTAAAAAACATGGCTTTAAAATAATGCAGTTCAATGCCGTAGTAGAAAGCAATATTCATGCCAGACATCTCTATGAAAGAATTGGATTTCATCAATTAGGCGTTATTCCAAAGGGTTTTAGAATGAAAAATGGACAATATGAAAATATTTGTCTTTATTACATTAAATTATAATAATAGTAAAGGACTGAGATCGGTCCTTTTTCCTTTTGTTGACATAAATCAAATAAATTGATACAATGCTGTTGACACGGTGTCAATAATAAAAGGAGAATCATAAAATGAATGTAATCATTAATAAAAAAGGACAGGCTGTCCCTGAAAGAGTAGAACATATTTCCAAGCAAAATTTCGATAGAATTGATGGTACAGAAGTACGTTGGTTAGCTGGTGGAGGAGCCATGATTAATAGCAGAGGAACTGTTATTATGATTGATCCTGTTTTAGAAGGATTTGATATGCCTCTTGCTTGTGAAATCCCTCTGGCAATACATGACGTTAAAAAAATAGACGGTTATCTTGTGACACACATAGATAATGATCACTTTTCAAGAGCAACATTAAATGATACAAAATCTCATACAAAAAGCTGGCACGCCCCAAAGTATGTGGCACAGGAAATGGTCAAAGAAGGCGTTGATGGTATTGGCCATGATATTGGAGAAACTTTTTCAATTGATCACATTCAAATCAAATTAACGCCAGCACTTCACAACTGGCAAAACGAGCACCAGAAATGGCAGTATAGAAAATGGGAAAAAGAAGATTATTGTGGTTTTTATCTAGAAACACCTGATGGAACAATTTGGATGCCAGGTGACTCAAAGCTTTTAGATGAACAGCTTTCTTATAAAGAACCTAATGTGATTTTATTGGACTTCTCAGACAATGAATGGCATATCACATTTGAAGGAGCATTAAAGCTTTGTGAGACTTATCCAAATGCAGTACTTATTCCTATTCATTGGGGAAGCGTTGATGCTCCAGACTGGTCTACATTCAACGGTAATCCAATCGCTTTAAAAAAAGCAGTAACTAATCCTGAGCGACTGAAAGTTCTTGTGCCTGGAGAGGCTTATCAATTATGAAAATTACTTTTACTAGAAAAGAACTTGTCGCCATGATTGTTCCATTATTTTTAGAACAGCTGCTGGTGATGCTTGTCGGTATTGCGGATACATTCTTTATTAGTCAGGCTGGGGAAGCGGCGGTAGCAGGTGTATCTTTAGTTAATCAGTTTAATACTGTATTTATTTATCTTTTTACAGCACTTGCCTCTGGCGGTGCTGTTGTAATCAGTCAATATTTTGGCAACAAGGATAAGGCTCGTTCTAGTGAAGCATCAGGACAATTACTGATGTTTTCCATGATTTTTTCTATTATGCTTATGTTCCTCGTCTTAATTGGCAACCGAGTAATATTACAGCTTCTTTTTGGAAACGTAGAAAAAAATGTCATGGATGCCTGTGAGACATATCTTCGAATCTCCGCATACTCATATCCGGCATTAGCTTGCTATAATGCGGGAGCAGCACTTTTTAGAAGCATGGGAAAGACGAGTGTTACCATGTACACTTCCATTGTCGTTAACATAATAAATGTGATCGGTAACTACATTGGAATCTATATTTTACATGCTGGTGTAGCAGGGGTAGCTTATCCCTCATTTATTGCTAGAACAGTTGCTGCGATTATCATAACTGTACTTTGTTTTAATCAGCGATATGCTATTAGTTATCAGATGGAATCAATATTTAAGATCAATCGCACGATGTTAAATAAAATTCTTCGTATCGCTATTCCTAATGGCATTGAGAATGGAATCTTTCAGCTAGTCAAGGTGGCACTATCAAGTATCGTTGCACTTTTTGGTACATATCAGATTGCAGCTAATGGAATAGCACAAAGCATATGGTCTTTAGCAGCTCTTGCCGGTGCTACATTTGGTCCCATTTATATCACTGTAATTGGACAGTGTATGGGCGCATCCGATGTTAAATCAGCATCGTTCTATTTTAAAAAATTAACACAAATTACCGTGCTTTTTTCTGTAGCCTGGAATGCGATAGTATTTTTATTAACACCACTAATGCTTAGATTTTACAGTTTAAATAGTGAAACAGTTGCATTAACACTTATGCTAGTCGTCATTCATAATATCTTCAATGCCTTCGCATTTCCTTTTTCAGGATGTCTTGGTAATGGACTACGTGCAGCAGGAGATGTTCGTTTTACAATGATAGTTTCAGTTGCATCAACAATTGTCGTTCGCCTTGTGCTCTCTTATTTATTTGGTGTCGTGATGAAAATGGGAGTCATCGGCATCGCATGGGCAATGGTATGTGATTGGTGTGTAAGAGCTGTTCTCTTTATTTGGCGCTATAAACAAGGAAAATGGCAGACAATGCGCGTAATCTGATATTAAAGAAGTCAATCATCATATTGACTTCTTTTTTAAAAAGATAGGCCATTCAAGTTATTTCATGTTGCCTGAAGTTTTCAGTATGATATAATGGCAAAAGAGGTGGAAATCTATGATTTTTAAGAAAAAAACAAAATCCTACGACTTAGATATGAATAATATTCCTCAGCACATTGCTTTTATTATGGATGGAAATGGTCGTTGGGCTAAAAAAAGAAAGATGCCAAGAACATTTGGCCATCATGAAGGAACAAAAACTATTCGTTCTTTAGCATTAGAAGCGAATCGTCTTGGTGTCAAGGCTATGACTGTTTACGCTTTTTCTACTGAAAACTTTAAGAGAGATCAGAAGGAAGTAGATTATATTTTCCGTCTTCCTAAAGAATTCTTCTCATTGTATTTAAAAGAACTTATTGAAAACAATGTAAGAATTCAGCTTATTGGTCATCTAGAAATGGCACCTAAGGAAACGCAGGATATTATCAATGCAGCAATTGAGAAGACAAAAGATAATACAGGATTATCACTTGTCTTTGCATTCATCTACGGAGGTAGAGATGAAATTGTACAGGCTACAAAAGTTATTGCACAGGAATATAAAGATGGATTGATTTCAATGGATGATATTGATGAAAACCTCTTTGAGAATCATTTGATGACAGCAGGTCTTCCTCCTGTTGATCTTATGATCAGAACAAGTGGAGAATGCCGTTTATCAAACTATCTTCTTTGGCAGTTAAGCTATGCAGAATTTATTTTTGTAGATACTCTATGGCCTGACTTTAATGAAGAAGAGCTTCATAAATGCATTTACTATTATCAAAACAGAGAACGAAGATTCGGAGGAGTACTTAAATGAAACAGCGTATCATAACGGGTCTTCTGCTAGCCCTAGTGTTGATTCCAGTCGTTGTTGTAGGATCAGTAAGCTTTCAGATCGCTATGGCACTTATCGCTGGTGTAGCAACATTTGAACTATTATCTATATGCAAGAATCCTAAAGCGCATATCTATCTATATGGGATAGTTGGCTTCTTCTTGTTCTATAGTATCTTTACAAGCAATAAGACAGTTGTACCAAGCATCAATATTGCGATCTACTTGATTGTTCTGCTTGTCTGCGGCATCTTTGATGCCGGCATTGATTTTGCCAGATTAGGCTATTACTTTACTGGTGGAACACTAGTCGCATTAGGATTGCATATGGTCTATGTCATGCGTATGCACCTTGGTTTATCTTATGTCTTATTATTAGCTATTGCTACTCTTGGAGCTGATACTTTCGCTTACTTTGTAGGTCGTGCTATCGGTAAGCATAAGCTTAATCCAAGATTATCTCCTAATAAAACAATTGAAGGTTCTATTGGCGGTATCATCTGTGGTGGTACTTTAGCATTAGCTTTTGGTTTCTTAATGAAAATGCCATTATCTTTATGGCAGTTAGCTGTAATAAGTTATGTCTTATCTTCTACAGGACAGATTGGTGATTTAACTTTCAGCAGCATCAAGCGCTACTTTGATGTCAAGGATTATTCGCAGATCTTCCCTGGACATGGTGGGGTACTTGATCGTTTTGATTCAATTATCTTCAATGCGATGGTATTAGGACTATTGCTTAATATTTTACTATAATGAATCTCTTATTTATTAAGAGATTCTCTTACTTTGAGGAGGTCACTTTATGAAAAAAATTACTGTTCTTGGCGTTACTGGATCCATTGGAACACAGACTGTTGAAGTTGTCTTAGAACATCCTGATCAGTTTGAAATCATTGCCATGTCAGCTGGACATAATATGAAGGTCCTAAAAGACATTATGGCAAAGCTTCCAGTAAAGCATATTGCGGTTATAGATGAACAGGATGCGATTGCATTATCTAAAGAATATCCTGATCGTCATTTCTATTATGGTGATGAAGGACTATTAACAATTGCAACATTAGAAGAAACTGACATTGTCTTAAATGCCATTGTTGGATTTGCCGGATTATTGCCTACAATGGAAGCTATCAAGGCAAAGAAAAATATTGCGATTGCCAATAAAGAAACACTAGTTGTGGCAGGACATCTTATTATGCCGCTTGTTAAAGAATACGGCATTGAACTTTTACCAGTTGATAGTGAACATAGTGCCATCTGGCAGTCTATGAGAGCAGGTCATCATGGAGAAGTCAGCAAGATTTTATTGACATGCAGTGGGGGCAGCTTTAGAGACAAGAGTCTTGAAGAACTTAAGAATGCCACTGTAGAACAGGCCCTCAATCATCCAAACTGGAGCATGGGTGCTAAAATTACAATTGATAGTGCCACTTTGTTTAATAAGGGATTAGAAGTCATGGAAGCCAAATGGCTTTTTGATGTAGACTATGATGATATTGAAGTGCTCATTCATCCTGAAAGTGTTCTGCACTCAGCAGTAGAATTTAGCGATACTGCAGTCATCGGACAGATGGGAACACCTGATATGCGTCTTCCTATTCAGTATGCTTTGACTTATCCTAATCGTTGTGACTTAAAAGCGGAACGTCTCTCATTATCGGATATTGGTACACTTCATTTTAGAAAACCAGACACTACACGTTTCCCTGCATTGAAACTTGCCTATGAGGCAGGAAGAACAGGAGGCAGTATGCCTTGTGTACTAAATGCGGCTAACGAAGTTGCCAATTTACTTTTTAGAGAAGGACATATTAAATTCCTTGAAATTGTTGATTTGGTTAAGGATGCTATGGATCATCATGAAGTGGTAGAAAACCCATCACTAGATGAACTATTGCTCATTGATCAAAAAACAAGAGCATATGTAAAACAGAAAGCAGGTGTTGCATAACATGCAGATTATCATTAACCTTATTGTTTTTCTATTTATCTTAACTACTATTGTATCCATTCATGAATTTGGACACTTCATTGCTGCAAAGATCTTTGGAGTCTACTGCGGTGCCTTTTCTATTGGTATGGGGCCTAAGATTTTTCATAAGAAAGGAAAGGAAACGGAATTTCAGATTCGTGCTCTTCCTATCGGTGGCTTTGTGTCAATGGCTGGAGAAGCTGATCAGGAAGACAATGAGGAATTCAAGGATCTTCCTGTTGAAAGAACATTAAAAGGCAAGAAGACTTATCAGAAAGTCATCATCTTCTTAGCTGGTATTTTCATGAACTTTGTCTTGGCCATTGTTATTATGCTCGTCTTAAACGTGAGCGTTGGTACGACACCAGTCAATAACTGTGTTATTGGACAAGTATTAAATGATACACCAGCACAGAAGGCAGGGCTTAAAGTCAATGATCAGATTGTTGCGATTACTGATCAGAATACGCATCAGGAATTTCCTGTTGAGAGTATTGAAGGATTAAATAAAGCTTTATCTGGTGATGCCCATAACAATGAAAAGACTGTATCACTTATTGTCACTATCAAAAGAGATGGGAAGAAACAGGATGTCCCAATGACAGTGACTTATCAAAAAGATGCAGCAGGATATAAGCTTGGCATTATGCAAAAGACACGTCGTCTTGGTATTGGAGAAGCATTTACTAATACATTTACGACAATTGGTACAATGTCTCTAGCTATCTTCAATGCTTTGAAGCTTTTAGTTGTCAATTTCACTTCAACTGTAAAACAGATGAGTGGACCAGTTGGTATTTATAAGGTAACTGCTTCAGTTACTGAAAATGGACAGGTAGCTGAAATCTTCTATTTGATGGCATTGTTGTCTGTCAATATTGGTATCTTTAATTTGATGCCAGTGCCTGGTCTAGATGGTGCTCAAACACTCTTTGCGATTGTCGAAGGGGTTATTGGTAGAGAATTGCCAATTAATGTGAAGTATGCCTTACAGGCTGCTGGACTTGGTTTAATTTTATTATTGATGTTCTATATTACATTCCAGGATATTATCAAACTATTTTAAGGAGGAATTTACATGGACAAAATGGCGATCTTGCTTAAGCAGTTAGAGCTAAGCAATGTACCACATCTTTTATCTTCAAAGATAAAGCGTGTTATCGTACATCATGATGATCATTACACCTTCTTCATTTCATCTGCTCAATTATTGCCATTAGATGAAGTGACACGTCTATTAGATTCACGTAATCACTTCCCATATCCAACTGAATTCTTCTTTGAAACAAAACAAAGCTTTGATGAAGCAGAGGTTCTTGAATACTCTGCTTTTATCTTTGAGAAGCTCGCAATCAGATATCCAGAGATTGCGACAGTAGAAAAGAAGGATTTGTCTTTTAAGAATAATGTGCTATTGATACAGGCTATCAATGTGATACAGGTGAATCAGTTTACAAACTTGTATCCTGTATTTGAACATTATTTCCAGATGTTTGGTCTTCATATTTCATTTAAGACTTACATTGATAAAAACAATGAGGATTATAAGGCATTAGAAGAAGAACTTAATCATCCTGCTGATGCTTATGTTAGTCCTGAAGCATTAAAGATGGTCTCATCAAGTGCACCTGCACCTTCTCATTCTTTTGAAAAGGGGAAACAGCGTTCTTATAAGAAAGAATATACACATGTCAAGATGTGTGAAATCGATGGCAATATCAGAGAAGTTATGGTTCAAGGGTATTGCTTTAAAGAAGAAACCATCCAGATTAAAAGTGGGAAACATATCCAGACTCTTTATGTGACTGATTATACGGATAGTATTATCGTTAAGCGTTTTGAAAGTAAACGTGTGCCTAAAGAAGAACTTGATAAACTTAAAAAAGGTGGAAAATGGATTCGTGTTACAGGTCAGGTGGAATATGATAAATATAGTAAAGAAGATACGCTTATGGCTCGTGATATTGAAATCATTCCTTCTCCAAAAGAAAGAGAAGATACCGCCAAAGAAAAGCGTGTCGAATTACATATGCATTCCAATATGTCTACACTTGATGGTATGAATCCCGTTGCGGATTATATAAAGCAGGCTGCAAAATGGGGACATAAGGCTGTTGCGGTTACTGATCATGGTAACGTACAGTCTTTCCCAGATGCACAATCAGCTGCTAAAAGCAATAATATCAAGATGATTTATGGGGTAGAGCTCAATATGATTGATATGGACTTTACAAGTGTCATGAATGTAAGCTCTATTCCTCTTAATGATTTAACCTTTGTTTCATTCGATTTGGAAACGACAGGTCTATCGCAGATTGATGACCACATCACTGAATTTGGTGCAGTCAAGATCAAGAATGGATTGATTGTAGATCGTATGCAAAGCTTTGTAAAATCACCAAAGCCAATCAGTCCTAAGATTTCTGAGTTGACAAGTATTACCAATGAAGATATCAAGCATGCACCTACTATCGAAGAGCTTATGCCTAAGATTCTTGAATTCTTTGGTGATCATCTGCTTGTAGCGCATAATGGTAAATTCGATATTGGTATGCTTGATAAGGATCTGCGCAATATGGGACAAGAACCAATTCAAAATACTTGGATTGATTCGCTTCCTTTAGCTAGACATCTTATTCCTTTGATGCGTTCTTATCGATTAGGAGCAGTATGTAATTATTATAAGATTCCTTATGATGGGGAAGAAGCACACCGTGCTGACTATGATGCGGAAGTATTGGGGTTAGCTTTTAACAGTATGGTGGAAGATATGAAAAAGAGAGACATCCAGGATGTCAATGAGATCAATGATCTTCCTATTGAAGAAAGCTACAAGCATGCTTTCCCTTATCATATGACCGCTATCGCCAAGACGCATGATGGATTAAAGAACATGTTTAGAATTATCTCTTTGGCTAATACAAAGTACTTCTATCGAAGTGAACGTATTCCTAGAGCTGAACTAGAACATTATCGTGATGGCTTGCTTTATGGTTCATCATGTCTTAACTCGAAGGTCTTTGAAATTGCTGCTACGAGAAATATTGAAGAATTACGTGAAGAAATTCGTTTCTATGATTATATTGAAATACAGCCATTGGTGGATGCTGAATGTCTTGTCTATAGACATCGCTATGAATCATTGGAAGATATTCAGAAGATCTATGAACGTATTATTCAGGTGGCCAAGGAAGAAGGAAAGATCATTGTCGCAACAGGGGATGTTCATTTCTTAAATCCAAGTGATAAGATTTTTAGGGATGTCTTTATTTCCAATGATAAACTGCAGATCAATGGTCGTCCTCATCCACTTCTTGTAAGAGGGGATCCAAAGGCATTGACTCCTGATTGTTATTTTAGAACAACAGATGAAATGTTGAAGCTGTTCCCTTATTTAAGTGATGAAGAGACTTATGAGTATGTTGTTACAAATACCAATAAGATTGCTGATCTTTGTGATGATGAGATTCAGGTTGTTAAAGATAAGCTGTATCCACCACACATTGAAAACGTAGATCAGAAGTTCAAGGATCTTTGTTATGATACAGCTCATCGTCTTTACGGTAAGGAGCTTCCTGAAGTTGTTGAAAAGAGACTTGAAAGAGAAGTGTCAAGTATCATCAAACATGGATTCGCCGTTATCTACTATATATCTGCACTCCTAGTTCATGCATCCAATGATGATGGTTACTTAGTAGGTTCACGAGGTTCCGTTGGATCTTCGTTTGCAGCCACAATGTCAGGTATATCTGAAGTGAATCCATTGCCGCCACATTACCGTTGTCCACATTGTCAGCATTCTGAGTTCTTTGAAGATGGCGAGATTGCCAACGGATTCGATTTACCAGATAAACGCTGTCCGGTCTGTGGTACATATATGAAAGGTGATGGACATAATATTCCATTCGAAACCTTCCTTGGATTCAACGGAGACAAGGTTCCAGATATCGATCTGAACTTCTCAGGTGAATATCAGCCAAAGGCACATGCCTTCTGTCGAAAAATCTTTGGAGAAGCCCATTCCTTTAGAGCCGGTACCATTGCCACTGTCGCTGAAAAGACAGCCTATGGTTATGCTAAAGCGTATGCTGAACGTTTAGGTATCGAAGATACCATCAGCGGTGCGGAACTGCAGCGTCTTGCAGACGGATGTCAGGGTGTTAAACGTACAACTGGACAGCATCCAGCCGGCATTATCGTTATTCCAGATGATATGGAAGTCTTTGACTTCACGCCATATCAGTATCCAGCTGATGATGTCAATGCAGCATGGAAGACAACGCACTTCGATTTCCATAAGATCCATGACAACGTTCTTAAATTCGATATCTTAGGACATGTCGATCCTACTGTTACACGTAAACTGCAGGATTTAACAGGAATTGATCCAATGACTATTCCTACTAATGATCCTTATGTCATGAGTCTATTTACAAGCTCTAAGGCATTAGGTATTGATCTGTCTTATATGAACTGCAAGAGTGGGGCTATTGGTCTTCCTGAATTCGGTACGCGTTTTGTCCGCAGTATGCTTGATGCAACTCAGCCTAAGTCATTCAATGACCTTGTCATTATTTCTGGGTTGTCCCATGGTACTGATGTTTACTTGGGAAATGCGGAAACCTTGATCAAGACGGGAACTTGTACATTGTCCAATGTCATTGGGTGTCGTGATGATATCATGGTTTATCTTATTGAAAAAGGTCTTCCTAACAAGGATGCGTTTGATATCATGGAAGTTACCCGTAAAGGGAAAGCACCAAAAGTCTTCCCTGATAAGGGATATGTGGAACTTATGCAGAAGAACAATGTTCCACAATGGTATATTGATTCTTGTTTGAAGATTAAATACATGTTCCCTAAGGCTCATGCGGCAGCTTATGTATATTCTGCTTTGCGTATTGCCTGGTGGAAACTTTATTATCCTAGAGAATATTATACGGTCTATTTTACAACACGTTGTGATGCCTATGAGATTGAGACAATGATCAATGGAAAAGAAGCAACATGGAATAGATATCAGGAAATTCTTCATTTGAAGTCTGAAAACAAGACTTCAAATAAGGATGAAGCATTGATTACGGTTTTTGAAGTATGCATGGAAATGTTTGATCGTGGCTATCATTTTTCACCATTATCTTTAGATAAGAGTGATTCTCGTTCCTTTACTTTAGATAAGGATGATCCATTTGCGATTGTTCCACCATTTACATCTATTGATGGTCTTGGTGATTCTGTAGGGGATACAGTGATTGCGGCAAGAAATGAACATGAGTTTACTTCTGTGGAAGATGTCAAGAAGCGTACAAAGCTTTCTAATACACATATCGAGACATTAAGTCGTATGGGCGTGCTTGATCATTTATCTGAAAGTGATCAGTTATCTATATTTGACTTGTAGTATTAATTATGCTATAGTGTTCTTGTGATAAGATTACAACGAGAGGGGCGACCCTCTCGTTATTTATTGAACTGGAGGTTTTATGCTAGAAAAAATTAAACTTGCAATTGTTCCATTAATTGAAGCACAGGATTGTTATTTAGATGATCTTGTCTATGAAAAAGAAGCAGGAGAGATGTATCTTCGTGTCTACATTGAAAAGAATGGAGATAACTTAGATATGGATACTTGCGTTGCTGTCAGTGAAGCTGTCAGTGAAAAGCTTGATGAAATTGATGTCATCAAGGATGAATATTATCTTGAAGTGTCATCACCTGGGATTGAGAAGCCTTTGAGAACATGGGAAAAAGTTGTTGAAAATGTTGATTCGTATGTTCACATTGACTTTAAGGATCCTAAGGAAGGTATGCATGAAGTAGAAGGTACTATTCTTTCAGCAGAAAATGAAATCATTCTTTTACAGTATTTTGTGAAAGGAAGAAAAAAGAAAATTGAGATTCCTTATGATAATGTACGTTTCATAAGATTGGCTGTTAAGTTTTAAGGAGGATTATTGAATAATGGCTAGAAAAAAAGTGGATGCTGCAACTAAAGCATTTATTAAAGCACTTGATGCACTTGAAGAAGAAAGAGGCATTGCAAAAGCAACTGTTCTTGATGCTTTAAAGGAAGCGTTGGAAAAATCATATAAGAAGAACTATCTTGGTCCTGATTCAATTGTTAATGTTGAAATTGATGAAGAGACAGGAAAAATCAGATTATTTGAAATCAAACATGTCGTTGATGATGTCATGGATGAAGATTATGAATTATCTGAAGAAGAAGCAAAAGAAATTGATCCTAAATATGAAGTAGGGGATGATGTTATTACTGAAGTATCTCCTGAAGTATTTGGTCGTCTAGCTGCCATTCAGACTAAGCAGATTCTACGTCAGAAGATCAGAGAAGCTGAAAAAGAAGCACTTTATAATGAATATGTAGATAAGAAAGATGATATCATTACTGGTATTGTTGATCGTGTAGAAGAAAGATTTGCCATTATCAATATTGGTAAGACTGGAGCATTGCTTCCTCTTAATGCTCAGATTCCTGGAGAAGTGATTAATGAAGGTCAGCATCTTAAGGTTTATGTAAGTGATGTCGAAAAGACAACTAAGGGTACACATATTGGTGTATCAAGAACTGAACCTGGTCTTGTTAAGAGATTATTTGAAATGGAAGTTCCTGAAATCTATGATGGAACTGTTGAAATCAAATCTGTTTCAAGAGAACCTGGTGAACGTAGCAAGATTGCTGTATTTACTGATAATGAAGATATCGATCCAATCGGAGCTTGTGTAGGTCCTAAGGGAACTCGTGTTAGAAATGTTGTGACTGAACTTAATGGAGAAATGATTGATATTATTTCTTGGGATGAAGATCCTATTACATTCATCTCTAATGCTTTATCTCCAGCTCAGGTAGCTACTGTTAAGACCAATGAAGAAGAAAACAGCGCATTAGTTGTTGTTCCAGATAATCAGTTATCATTGGCTATCGGTAAGAGAGGTCAGAACGCAAGATTGGCTGTAAGACTTACTGGATGGAAGATTGATATCAAGTCTGAAAGTGAAATTGCTGAAGAAGGTATTGATCTTGATGCTGATGAAGCAATGAACAATGAATTGCTTGCAGCTATGGAAGAAACTCATCAGGATGATGCTTTAGTAGCTGAATCATTTGATGATGCTTTAGTAGCTGAATCATTTGATGATGAATCTTTTGATGAAGAAGAATCAATCAATGTTGATATTGAAGCTTTAAGAGAACAACATGAAGAAGAAGATACTGATTATGTAAAGGTTATTGCTGAAGAAGATGAAGCTTCTGAAGAAGAAAATGAACCTGAATATGATCCAAAATTCGATGAAGACATTGATTATGATGAATATGACAAGTATTATGATTAATAGGTGATCTTATGAAAAAAATACCTTTAAGAAGATGTGTAGCAACTGGTGAACAGCTTCCTAAGAAGGAACTGATTCGCGTTGTGAAAAATAAAGAGGGAGACGTTTTTGTAGATCCAACAGGAAAACAGAATGGGCGCGGTGCTTACTTGAAGAAATCTGAGGAAGCTATTGCGCTTGCAAAAAAGAAAGGTGTTCTTAATCGTACACTAGGAATTGAAGTTCCTGATGAAATCTACGAAGAACTATTAAAATATGCAAAATAAACAAAATATCTTAAATTTTCTAGGACTTGCAGAAAGAGCAAGAAAACTCTCTACTGGTGAATCAGCTTTGAAGGCTGTGCAATCAAAGACTGCCAAGCTTGTGATTGTCGCTGAAGATGCTGGTCCTAATACGAAAAAGAAGTTCCATGACAAATGTGCTTTCTATGAAGTTGACATTATGGAATGGGGAACGAGTGCAGAATTATCGCAGGCAATTGGTAAATTCAATCGTATGGCTATTGCGATTGAAGACCAGGGCTTTGCGAAGAAGCTTAAAGAAAAGTTAGGAGGTTAATTATGGCAAAGAAGAAAATTATAAAGAAAAAGGGAAATAATAGAAAAAAGAAGATGGTTTCCAACTTTCCTAACAAGAAAGAAGAAAAGAAAATCTTAAATGATGGCATTGTTGAATATGAAGATGGCATCACAGTAGAAGAATTAGCTGAAAAGATTGGACAGACACCTGCCAATGTCATTAAAGTGTTATTTATGCTTGGGACAATGGT
This sequence comes from Kandleria sp., assembly GCF_017934775.1. NCBI lineage: Bacteria > Bacillati > Bacillota > Erysipelotrichia > Erysipelotrichales > Coprobacillaceae > Kandleria > Kandleria sp. The sequence continues at coordinate 18,679 of NZ_JAGBIX010000048.1, forward strand.
GACTATCAATTCATCATTGACTGATGAACAGGTAGAATTAATTTGTCTTGAATATGGATATGAAGCTAAGAAGACAGTAAAGGTTACTGAATTGAACTTTGAAGATCTTGAAATCAATGATGATCCTGCTGATCTTGAAACATGTCCACCAGTTGTTACAATCATGGGACATGTCGATCATGGTAAAACAACATTACTTGATAGAATCAGACAGTCTAAGGTCGTTGAAGGTGAATTTGGTGGTATCACTCAGCATATTGGGGCTTATCAGGTTCCAGTTAATGGAAAGAAGATCACTTTCTTAGATACTCCAGGTCATGAAGCATTCACTGCTATGCGTGCTCGTGGTGCTCAGGTTACTGATATTGTTATTATCGTTGTTGCAGCTGATGATGGTGTAATGCCTCAGACAAGAGAAGCAGTAGATCATGCTAAGGCTGCTGGTGTACCTATCATTGTTGCAGTTAATAAGATTGATAAAGAAGGCGCAGATCCTGAAAGAATCAAGGCTGAAGTGGCTGAACTTGGTCTTATGCCAGAAGACTGGGGTGGAGATGTTGTATACTGCAACATTTCAGCTAAAAAAGGAATTGGTATTCAGGAACTTCTTGAAACAATTACTATCGTGGCAGAGATGTCTGAATTAAAAGCTAACCCTAAACGTTATGCTTATGGTACAGTCATTGAAGGTCGTCTAGATAAAGGTAGAGGTCCAGTTGCTACTTTATTAGTACAGAATGGTACTTTAAGAACTGGTGATCCAATTGTTGTTGGTTCTACTTTCGGTAGAGTAAGACAGATGCTTGATGATACAGGAAAGCCTATCAAGAAGGCGGCACCTGCTACTCCAGTGGAAATTACTGGTTTAAATGATGTTCCTGAAGCAGGAGATCGTTTCATGGTATTTGAATCTGAAAAAGAAGCGCGTCATATTGGTGAAGAACGTGCTAAGATCAAGCAGGAAAAAGAAAGAAATGCGACAAGCGCTATGTCACTTGATGACTTATTCAACCATATCAAAGATGGTGAAGTCGCTAACTTGAATGTCATTGTTAAAGCGGACGTAAACGGTACTGCAGAAGCTGTTAAGGGTTCACTTGAAAAGATTGATATTGAAGGTGCAAAGGTTAACGTTATCCGTTCTACAGTAGGTGCTATTTCTGAATCTGATGTTCTTCTTGCAAGTGCATCACGCGCAATTATCTATGGTTTCAACGTTCGTCCTGATGCTAACGTTAGACGTAAGGCTGAAGAAGAAGGTGTTGAAATCAGACTTCACAATATCATCTATAAGATGGTTGAAGAAATTGAATCTGCTATGAAGGGTATGCTTGCTCCAGAATATGAAGAAAAGGTTACTGGTGAAGCAGAAATCAGAACAATCTACAAGGTATCACGTATCGGTAACATTGCTGGATGTTATGTCACTGATGGTTTTATCAGAAGAGATTGTGGTGTCAGATTGATTCGTCAGGGTGTTGTTGTTTATGAAGGTAAACTTGGTTCACTTAAACGTTTCAAAGATGATGCAAAAGAAGTGGCACAGGGATTTGAATGTGGTTTAACTATTGAAAACTACAATGATATCAAAGAAGGAGATATCGTTGAAGGTTATATCATGGAAGAAGTTGAACGCGACTAATGAAAAAAATTAAAACAGAAAGAATGAATACTTTTATTCTTAGAGAATTATCTTTAATCTTAAGAAATGAAGTAAAAGATCCACTTGTAAAGAACTGTACAATTACAGCAGTAGAAGTTACTAATGATCTTTCTTATGCAAAAGTCTATGTTACATTTATGAATCATTCTAAACGTGGTCTAGAAGCATTACAGAGATCTAAAGGATTTATTCGTTCTCAGTTATCTAAAAAATTAAATGTACGTAAATGTCCTGAACTTAACTTTGTGAAGGATGAATCACTTGAATACGGTAATCACATTGAAGAATTACTTGCCAACCTTAATAAAAAATAATTAATGAGAAGGATATGAAATTCATATCCTTCTTTTTTGCTTTCACATAAAGAAATTGTGTGACTATTAATAAGAGGAAGATGCTATAATATCAAAAGGAGGAAGTATTTATGGAATGTATTATTAACGGTAAATTAATTCTCAAAGATGAGATTGTAAATATGAATCTTTATTTTGAAGATGGCATCATTAAAGAAATCTCTAATCGTGTACCTTGTGATGAAACAATCATCGATGCAGCCAATAGCTACGTTTCCCCAGGTTTTGTAGATATACATACCCATGGTCGTGGTGGTATTGATACGATGGATGTCACTAAAGATACGATTGATCAGCTTTCTAATGCACATCTTAAGACTGGTGTCACTACCTTTTTGCCAACGACAATGACAATGCCTGTTGAACGTATTTCTCAAGCTATTGATGTCATAAGTCAGATGAAGGATAAAGTAAAAGGAGCCAAGATTGGCGGGGTTCATCTTGAAGGACCATTTATTAATAAGATCTATAAAGGTGCTCAAGCTGAAGACTGTATTATTGAGCCAACCTTGGATAATTATAAGAAGTTGACTACGCATCATGAATTAGTCAAGAAGATTACCTTAGCACCAGAAGTTGTAAAAGATAAAGAACTGATTCCTTATTTAACAAGTCAGGGAGTAAGTGTCTCTATTGGACATACGAATGCTACTTATACTGAAGCATTAAAAGCTATAGAAGCTGGTGCTAATTCGACAACACATACTTATAATGCGATGACACCATTGAAACATCGTGATCCTGGAGTAGTTGGTGCAAGCATGCTTCATGATGTCTATGCTGAACTGATTCTTGATGGTGTTCATGTCAGTTATCCAGCAGCTACTATTCTTTATAAAATGAAAGGACCTGAACACCTTGTGCTTATTACTGATTCATTAGAAGCCGCAAGCATGGAAGAAGGCGTTTATCATTTAGGGGGACAGGAAGTCTTTGTAAAAGATGGACAGGCAAGACTTAAAGATGGAACCTTAGCTGGCAGTGTCGTAGCGATGAATGAGGCCATTAAGAATGCATGTGATCATTTAGGCATGAGTTTATGTGAAGCGATCAATTGTGCATCACGTAATCCAGCCAATTGTATTCATAATGAAAAGATAGGTCGTCTAGAAAAAGGATGTCAGGCTGATTTTGTGTTCTTTGATGATGATCTTACAATCAATCAGGTTTATATCAATGGAGAAAGAAGGCTATAATAATGGTGATATTAAAAAATAATTATTTACAGGTAGAATTAGATCCCAAGGGTGCAGAAATTGCGAAAGTGATTGGCAATGAAGATCATATCAACTATATGTGGAAACAGGATCCTTCATTATGGGGACATAGTGCACCTATCTTATTTCCAATTGTAGGAGCTTTAAAGAACGGCAAGACAAATATTGAAGGAAAGTCTTATTCCATGAATCAGCATGGCTTTTCTAGAAATAGTGTTTATGAAGTAGAAGAAAGTGATGATACACATGTTGTTTTTCATCTTCATGAAAACGAAGAAACCAAAACAATGTATCCTTACAGCTTTGATCTATATGTCACTTATACATTAGAAGATAATATATTAAAGGCTGATCTTGAAGTAGTCAACGAAAGAGATGATCATATCATGTTCCAGATCGGTGGACATCCTGCTTTTGCTTGTCCATTTATGGAAGGGGAAAGCGCTAATGATTATTATGTAGAGTTCTCTCAGAATGAAACTGTTTCATCAAAGGTCATTTATCCTGCAAGAGGTGGCATGTCACATGAATTAAAGCCTTTATTTGAAAATGAAAGACGTTTCTTTATAAGACAGGCACTCTTTAATTCTGATGCGATTGTTGTGCCACATTTTAAAAGTGAATCTGTCGCATTGAAATCTATCAATCATGATAAGTCATTGGTATTCCATATGGAAGGATTTGATCATCTGGGATTATGGACAAGCAACCATGTCGGTGGACTTTTGGCTATTGAACCATGGGTAGGTCATACTGACTATGTTGATTTTAATGGAGAGTTCAAGGATAAAGAAGGTATTGTGACTTTGAATAAAGGGGAACGTTTCTATTGTCAATTTAAAATTGAAATTAATCAGTAGAAAGACTAAAACAATTAGTCTTTCTTTTTATTTTCATGCTATAATTAGTAAAGGTGATAAAAATGAAAAAACTACTGATATTCTTTTTGTCTATTATTCTATGTACAGGATGTACGAAATCATCATCCGATGTTAATCAAAAACAGCTAGATAGATACAATAGTGTTGTGAAGACACTAGAAAAAGGGCATGCTGATACAGAATGTCCTTGTGATATTAAAGTGAAGTACTATAAGCTTGGTAATTATTACAGTTATAATGTTATTATCGATAATCCTAAAGAGAGCATGTATAATATCCAAGCTTTATCGTATAGTCCTGAAATCAAGGATGAATATCATCCATCGATTGGGTTCTTTGATAGTCATCCTTATCATCTTGTTTTAAATAAGATAGATAAAAAGCAGTATTTCTATAAAGGAATTGCGATTTCTGGTAGGGTGTATAAGAAAACGAGCATTAGAGTTTTTATTCGCTATTATGAAGATAAGGATCATAAGAAGATGAAAACTTCATATAAGGAGATTATAAATGAGAATTGATAAGTTTTTAGCGAACACTAAGATTGGCTCTCGAAAGGAAGTCAAGACTTTCCTGAAGAAGGGAAGAGTGAGTGTGAATGGTGAAATCATCAAGAAAGATAAGACACAGATTGATCCGTTAAAGGATATCATCGCTTTCGATGGTGAAGTGATCCATTATAGTCAATTTGAATACTATATGCTCTATAAGCCTGAAGGTTATATTAGTGCGACAAAGGATGATAGTCATCCGGTTGTATGTGAACTTATTCCTTCAATTCATGAACTTTTTCCAGTAGGAAGATTGGATATTGATACAACTGGACTTTTGATTATGACTAATGATGGTGAACTTGGTCATCTTTTGACGGCACCAAAGAAACATATTCCTAAAGTCTATGAGGTTCTTGCAGATGGTATTGTCAATGAAGAAGATCAGGAAGTCTTTAAAAAAGGAATTCCTCTTAAGGATTTTACGACACAATCAAGTGATTTACGTATTATAGAAGTTAAAGAGAATAAGACGAAATGTCATGTGACAATCCACGAAGGCAAGTTTCATCAGGTCAAAAGAATGTTTGGCTATATTGAAAAACCGGTCCTTTCTCTTAAGCGTATCCAGATGGGTGATGTAAAACTTGATTCATCTTTAAAGAAAGGGGAATATAGACCTTTAACTACTGATGAAATCAATAGCTTATATGGTAAAACTATGTTATAATAGGAAAGTATTTGGAGGTACTCATGAGATTAAGAAATAATCCTGAAGCATTAGACTATTTATTATCCCAGGAAGGACTAGTATATATAAATCCCACTGACGTGAAAGGGAAGTGGCATGAGATTTTTGGTAATGATAATCCTATTTTCATTGAAATTGGTATGGGAAAAGGAGATTTCATTTTAGAAAATGCAAAAAGATATCCTGACAAGAACTTTATCGGGATTGAAAAATATTCAACAGTTTTAACGATTGCGGTCAAGAAAGCTAAGAATGATGAAATTCCAAGCAATCTACGTTATCTTAAAGAAGATGCGGTGAGATTGAATGAAGTATTCGATGATGAAGAAATCGATGGAATCTTCTTGAATTTCAGTGATCCTTGGCCTAAGAAGAGACATACAAAGAGACGTTTGACTTATAAGAGTTTCTTGGATGTCTATAAGAAGCTTATTAAAGATCAGGGTCATCTTGTTTTTAAGACAGATAATCGTGGCTTGTTTGAATATTCTTTATCTTCATTTGCGAACTACGGTTTAACTTTTGAAGATATCTGTCTGGATCTTCATCATTCTGAAGGATACGATGATAATATTCAGACTGAATATGAAAGAAAATTTTCACCACATGGACCTATCTATAGAGCTGATGTGGTGGTAGATAAGGAGAAGATTCGTGGATAAATTAATTGCGATTACATCATTAGAAGCGTTTGAAGAAGCAATAAAGAATCAGTCAATTATCATGTTTAGTGCTGACTGGTGTCCTGATTGTATTTTTGCAAAAACATTTATGAATGATATTGTAGATGAAAATAAAGATTTCACTTGGTATTATGTTGATCGTGATCAGATGATAGATTTATGCATTGATCTTAATATCCTTGGTATTCCTTCGTTTATTGCCTATAAGGATGGTAAAGAGGTTGCCAGATATGTTGATAAGTTAAGAAAGACACGTGAACAAGTGCAAAAATTTGTGAATGAAGTAAGGGGAGAATAACATGAATTTACATGCTTTTTATAGAAAAGAAAGCGTTGGAGATATTTTACTTGTAAGATTATTTAATGAAGGAACTACTGTTTCTTATGAGAAGAAAGATGATCTTGTAATCTTGAAGGATGATGAAAAAGTTATTGGCTATAATGTTCTTAATGCATCAATGCATTTTGATCATCTTGAAGAAGGCAAGGTTAAGATTAATGAAGCGTTTGTAGAAAGACTTAATCAGTATCTTTCAACTTATAAAGAAGACAGCGTTTCAAGTGACTACGATGATCACTTTGTAGTTGGATATATTACTGAAGTTATGATGCATCCTGAAGCTATGAATCTTCATATTGCACAAGTAGATTTAGGTGATCAGGAAGTACAGATTGTCTGTGGCTCTCGTAATCTTAAAGAAGAAAAGCTAGCCGTTGTAGCATTGCCTGGAGCTGTTATGCCAGATGGTACTGTCATTGAAGCATCTGAATTGATGGGAGTTCCTTCTGAAGGAATGCTTTGCTCCAGAAAAGATTTAGGTCTTAGCGATAAGACTGGTTTACTGTATTTAGATGAAGACGATTACCATGAAGGTGATCACTATTTCGAGGTGATGAAAGGATGAGTTTTTTAAAAGAATGGCTCTTTGGATCCGATGATTTTGACGAAGATGAAGATTTAGATCCTATTCTAGATCCTATCGTTGAAAAAAGAAGAAAAGAAAAGTTTAGTGAACCACTGATTTATAACAGTGAATTTGAAGAAAAGAAAGAACCTGCGCCTAAGGCAGTAAAAGAAGAACCTAAAAAGGTTGTCAAGGAAGTTGAAAAGCCTAAGGCTAAACCTGCACCTGCTCAAGATAAAAGTGAAGAATATGTTATGACACAGATTATTTCTCCTTTTAGTGGTTTGCGTGTCAGTGAAGAAGAAGCACCTATCGTTAAGAAAAAAGCGATTAGAAAAAAGAAATTCAGAACTAATAATGATGAATTGATTCCCGTTATTTCTCCATTCTACGGTCCTGATGAAGAAGAAAATGAAAAGAAGGACTTAGAGGAAACTAAGGAATATAAAAAGTTTGAAGAACCTGCTGTTTCTAAACCAGCAGTTGATGAAACACAGGAAGTTCCAGTTGTTAAGGAAGAAAAGAAAGAAAAGAAAAATGATGAAGTTATCGATTCAGTAGAAAATCGTTTACGTAATATTGCTTCCTTAACTGAAGAAACTCAGGATGATCTTAAGATCATTGAAGAACGTACTGGTAAATTTAAATTAGATTTCAAGACAGAGGAAGATTCCTTGATCGATGAAATTGATGATAATATGAGTCTAGACGAATTGATGAATCTATATGAAAAGAAATTCAAAGAATAATGAATGGCATTGGTGTAGATATTGTCGATCTTAATCGTTTTGATTTAAAAAACGAGAGATTTATTAAGCATATTCTTTCAAGCAAAGAATATGCTTGTTTTATGAAACTAGACTCAGAAAAAAGAAAAAGAGAATTTCTTGGTGGCCGCTTTGCAGGCAAGGAAGCTTATCTGAAAGCTTATCATAAAGGAATTGGCGGTATTGCTTTTCATGATATTGAGATTCTTAATCACGAAGATGGCAGTCCTTATCTAAATGATGAGAACGCCATGATTTCTATTTCTCATGAAAAAGACTACGCTGTCGCGATGGTTGTTGTCAATTCCTGCAAATAGGCTGTCAATTTCTACAAATTTTATTCGTTAACATAAAAATATTCTATGATGTTAGTGGAGGTGTTTTTATGTTTAACGAAGTATTTCTTATAGGAAGATTAGTCGATGTTCCTGATTTTAAGATTTTACAGAGTCCCCATGGAGATGCATTGTTTCATCTCAAGGTAGGTTTGCCTTATGATATGGACCTCAATAGCAAGCCTGAAGAGATTGTTTCAATCGTTTGCTGGCATTCTTTAGCTGAGATGATCAAAGACATCTGTCAGCCTGGAAGCTTTATCTCTGTAAAGGGAAGATTAATGAATATGAAGGGTCAGCCTTTATATGAGCATATGTATATTACTTATATTAAAGCTGAAACAATTCGTGTTCTTGATGAGGAACTAAAAAGTTATTTTTTGAAGTAAAGGAGTTACGATATGATAGATCAATCATTGATTAGAAACTTTTCCATTATTGCCCATATCGATCATGGAAAGAGTACATTAGCTGATCGTATTCTTCAGTTAACGGATACTGTAAGTGATCGTGAAATGAAAAATCAGCTGTTAGACAATATGGAACTTGAAAGAGAAAGAGGCATTACCATCAAGCTAAATGCTGTACAGTTGCGCTATAAGGCCGATGATGGGAAAACATATTTATTTCATTTGATTGATACACCGGGTCATGTCGATTTTTCTTATGAAGTCTCACGAAGCTTAGCTGCTTGTGAAGGTGCCGTTTTAGTTGTAGATGCAGCACAGGGTGTTGAAGCTCAGACTTTAGCAAATGTCTATCTGGCACTAGATAATGATCTTGAGATTCTTCCAGTTATCAATAAAATTGATTTACCTAGTGCTGATCCAGATCGTGTCATCAAGGAAATTGAAGATGATATTGGATTACCTGCTGAAGATGCACCTAGAATCTCTGCTAAGACTGGTCTTAATGTTAAAGATGTCTTAGAAGATATCGTCAAGAATGTACCTGCACCTACAGGTTCAATTGACAATCCTACGCAGGCTTTGATCTTTGATTCATATTATGATTCATATCGTGGTGTAATCATTATTGTCTGTGTCAAGGAAGGTAAGATCAAAGTTGGTGATCACATTCAGTTTATGGCTACTGGTGCTACTTATGAAGTAACTGAACTTGGTGTCAATACGCCAAAAGAAGTGAAACAGGATGAACTTGTTACGGGTGAAGTTGGATGGATTGCTGCAAGCATTAAGACAATCAAGGATGTTCATGTTGGTGATACAATCACTACAGTAGAAAATCAATCTGCTGATCCATTGCCAGGTTATAAGCGTATGAATCCAATGGTTTACTGCGGTCTTTATCCAGTAGATAATGCCCGCTATGGTGATTTAAGAGAAGCATTGGAAAAGATTGTTTTAAGTGACTCTTCACTTGTCTTTGAACCAGAAACATCACAGGCCTTAGGATTTGGTTTTAGATGTGGTTTCTTAGGTCTATTACATATGGATGTTATCGAGGAAAGATTAGAACGTGAATTTAATCTTGATCTTATTGCCACTGCACCATCTGTTATTTATCACACTTATCGTACTGATGGGACTATGGTCGCCATTGATAACCCAGCAGATATGCCTGATCCAACTGAACTTCATCATATAGAAGAACCTTATGTCAAAGCCTCTATTATGACACCAGAAGAGTTTATTGGTCCAATCATGGAACTTTGTCAAAATAAACGAGGGGAATATGTAAATATCGAATATCTTGATGATACAAGAAGAAATGTTATTTATTCTATTCCTTTATCTGAAATTGTTTATGATTTCTTTGATAAATTGAAATCATGTACAAAGGGATATGCTTCATTTGATTATGAATTAGAAGGATATCGTACAAGTCGTCTACAGAAGATGGATATTATGCTTAATGGTGAAGTCGTAGATGCTTTAAGTACCATTGTTCATAAAGATTTTGCTTATGATCGAGGTAAGATCATCTGTAATAAACTAAAAGAAATTATTCCAAGACAGCAGTTTGAAATTCCTGTTCAGGCAGCATTTAATGGAAAGATTATCGCCAGAACTAATATTAAGGCTGTCAGAAAGAATGTATTAGCTAAATGTTACGGTGGAGATATTTCTCGTAAGAAGAAACTTCTTGAAAAACAGAAGGAAGGAAAGAAACGTATGAAGGCTGTAGGAAGTGTTGAAATTCCTCAGGAAGCGTTCATGGCTATTCTTTCTGTTGATGATGATTAATAAAGAGGCTGTAACGAAATGATTTAAGCATTTCGTTACGTCTCTCTTTTTTACATTAAAATTACCAAGTCATGCATGATGGATTCTCAGCCTTTCCATCATGTCCTTTTTGTAAAGAAAAAAGCCCCAAAAAAGGGCGCAAAGAGGGTATTCACTGTGAATAACTTTTTTCGATGTGAATTGTTTCTCTCTAATTGGCTGGCATTATGACATTGGTTTGACGCTTCTTCA
>NZ_JAGBIX010000049.1:0-4012 GCF_017934775.1 Kandleria sp.
CCTTCTATTTCTTTTTTAACTGTAACAGTTTTAGTAATAGGAATATTAAGAGTCATTGATAAGTTAGAATACTGTCCCCCACGTTCTAGATAGAACATATCTAATTTATGATCTGTATCATTCTTCCATGTGATTCCCTGTTGTCTAAAGATTGCTTGAAGAGATGTAACAGTTCTATTGTTAGGTCTATTTTGTGGCCATGTTACAACTTTACCAGTTGTAAAGTTGATTGTACCATGTACCGGTTCATGAATACCACCAAGATCAAGAACCAAGATACCATCAATGTAAAGCCACATATCATCGTCGCCACTGTATTCATAGACAACGTCTTGTCCATTAACCTTACCACTTGTTGGAATCGCAAATGTTGCATTCATATGCATTCCGAAATGGTGATTATAGTACTGATGATTAATTCCATTGTTCGTATTATTCGTATGGTTATCGATGTATGTCTGATTCCTGTCATATTCAGTGAATGGGAAGAACCCAATCTTATAACTGTCATTATTTGATGTATTGTATGTATCGTTGTAAACTTTGAAACTACCATTATCTCCTTGAGAAGTATCATAGTATGCGTAGTTTACATTACTGTTATAGCTGTATACACCATTTGCATCTTTAGTCATAAGATGGTTAACATTGCGATAAACCTTTTTTGCACCCTCAATATCATCTGTATCAAACAAGTATTTAAGGCTTGAACCATCTGTCTGCAATGTTGTGTTATTTGTTAAAATCGGATAACCTTTATTTAATGTATCCTGAACGATACCAGTTCTAGCTGGACCATTTGCACCAGTAAAATGATTAAGAGTATTTCCAGTTTGACCATAGGCTGTAAATTGAAGCCTATGTCCTGCATTAATACCAATTTGATAATTGCTTGGAACTTGAGCATTACCATTTTGTGGCAAGTTTGCAGACTGATTAAGATTACGAGTTTTATCACTTGATTCACCCCAGTAATCAAATAGATTCATCGTAATACCATCAGCTCTACTATCCGCAGTTTGAATAGTGTTGTCTGGACCAGCTCTTGATGCGTTGACCTGTTCTTCTACAACACCATATTTAGAGAAACTCTCTGTTTCAAATTCGAATGTGACTTTATCGTTCTTTAATGTTGTTTCACTCATTTCAACTTCTTCAAGATCAGTATCCTGATCTTTTACAAAGTGTACAACCTTAAGCTTGTTTTTATTTTCGAACTCTTCATTTTCATAAGAAAGCTTCACTGTAACCTTACCTTCAGGTTCAACTTCTTTACCATCATACATAAGAGAAATATCAAACAAATCAAATGATTCAAGTTCATGTTTTAACTTCTTTGTCTTTTTTTCTTTAAGCCATTTCTCAACTTTAGACTTATCATCACGATATGATGAATGCTTATTAACAATCTTTTTTACCGTCAACGTTGTTCCTTTTGGAAGGTTAGCTGTTTGATCAAAGGTAACAGTTACACGCACATCATCAACCGATGTCTTAAGTGTAGTAGGAACATCAATAATTTCAGTTTTTTCTTCTTTCTTTTCTTCTTTTGTCTCTACTTTAGCTTCTTGCTTTTCGTTCTCTTCTTTCTCTTCTTCTTTCTTATTATCCTCTTCAGCTTTTTCTTTCTGATTATCATCTTGATCAGTTTCAGAAGCCTCAGTCTCATCTGTTGTTTCACTTACTTTATCTTCAGCGTTAACATCACTATAGAATGAATGAGAAGAAAGAGGCACGCCAGTCATGCTACTCAGCAGCATTGCCATAAATATTATAAAGACAATTGTCACTCTACTTTTTTTCATATCCGCTACCCCCATCAAAAATTTTTATTACCTAAACGATGCTTTTTTAATTATTATTTTGCATCAAACCAATATTATTCCAAGAATGTAAGCCCTTACCTCTTTTCTTACCTTCATTTTATTCTCAAGAAAAATGAAAGTAAATAGATGTAACTTGTGTTTGACTGCTAATTTTACTTTTGGGAATAAATTTTACTATTATTTGACAAAACTAAGTATTTTAAAGTCATTCGTGTGTAAATTTATATAAAATAATTGACATTAATTTGACAAAAATAAAAACAGGACAAAGTCCTGTCAAATGAAAAATTATACTTCAAGTGAGCATCTGACGACATGACGACGTTCTCCACCCCATGTACATGTGAACATTGTCAGATCCCACTGATCAGATTCTTTGATAAGTTTTTCATTCTCAGTTGGATATAAAATATCCTGAGAGGTAATACGATATGGGAATACTGATCCTTCTACATCAGTAAAAGTAACTTTTGTACCATTCTTTAATCCTTTGATACGAGAAAAATGTCTGGCATAATTGTGACCCGCAATAACCATATTACGCTTGTAGATTGTTCCTTCATATCGACAAGGAGAAATTCTTAAATGAGGATAGCTCCATGTATCCATTACAGGAAGATCTAAATGCAAAGAAGGAATAGAAATCCATCCTACATAATAATGACCATCAATTAAGATCGTTGGCATGTCTCTATCTGAATATTCATAGACATGCTTTTCATCTCGCGCAGTGACTTTCTTTTTAAGCTGCTTCACAACCATAGATGAAGATTGATCCGCAAGATATCCTTCATATACGTTATAAAGTGTAAGTGAAAGAGCTGCTATAATAAACAGCAGCCCAATCTTAATTATGATTCGCCCTTTCATCTATCGGCCTTCCCTTTACTTAAACCGATGCTGATAAGTACAACACCAATGCCAGCCAAGATCACAACTGGCCACCACAACTGTCCAGTCTGTGGTATGCGCTGTTTCTTTGGAGTCTTTGGTGGTGTTTCTTTGTTGAGCTTATTTGTAATGACAACTTTTCTATTTGAACGACTGATTGAAACACTGTAATCATTGAATGTCGTTTTTTCATATACAGTCCATTCATAATCTCCATCAAGATTATTCCATATGTGTTTCCAGTTGTTCTTTTTAGAAAGCGTTTTTGTATCATACACTTCATTGTTTCTTAAAAGTTCAACTTCGATACTTTTTGGACGATTTTTACTATTGTTGTCTTTCCAGACTTTTAATACTTCAAGACTGGTATTGCCAGGAATTGTTTCCTGTTCATATTTCGCATTAACGATTGTTGACCAGCTTTCAGTGTTGGCGTTATAAGCTGGCATTGATAATAACATTGGTCTTACACGATAATGAACTTTATTATCAATCTTTTCTTCACCTAATACTAAATAGATACCTTTCTTGATATTAGAGAAATTCACTTCTCCATCCTTGCTTTTTTCGCTTGCACTTGGATTGACATTATTCTTTTTCACAAATGCTGAAAGTGCATCTGCAGCTTCATTTAAATCATCTGTGATCTTTGCATCTTTAAAAGCACCTTGATAGTTAATCTTTTCTGCTTTCCATTCGCCTAAATAGAAGAGCTTGAATGTGACATTATCAACAGGATATTTAATTGTAATATCTCCCATCTTCTCTTCGGCGATGACTGGTGTTAAAGAAAACAAGATGACAAGCACTGCTGTAAGCCATTTTATGCATCTTTTCATATTATTTGCCCCCTATTTCTTAGAACGTTTTTTCTTTTTATTCTTGATGACCATAAATACATTGACTATGATCAAAGATACAATTGTTCCAATAAGAATCCATACACGATAATCCTTAAGAATTGATACCTTCTCTTCATCTTGCTTATAGGCAGTACGCACTCCTCTTACAAGCAGACGATGCGTATTGACACCATAAGGTGTACAAGTCAGAAGTGTTACATAATCCTTCCCCTCTACTAAGGAAAGCTTATCTGTTTCATCCGGCTTAACAGTAAAGATATCTTCTACTTTATAAGCCAAAGTCTTATCTAGAATATGAAGAAAGAAGAGATCTCCTTTTTTCATCTTATCTAGATCTGTAAATAATTTGGCACTTGGCAACCCGCGGTGAGCTGAGAGAACACAATGGGAAGACGTCCCTCCCACTGGGAGACTAGTCCCTTCCATATGTCC
>NZ_JAGBIX010000050.1:0-7816 GCF_017934775.1 Kandleria sp.
TAAATCTTTGTCGTAAGGGGCGGTGTCAACCGTCCCATGATGCGACCCCACGGAAGTTACACCGACAAAATGTAGGAGTTATTGCAACGAACTACAGGGGAGTCGCAAGCCACGTACCTTTAGGTGCGTGGTAGTTGACAACACATAAGTTTAACTTATGAATAGGCTCAATAATCAAAATTGATTGTATGAGCCTATTTTTTTATACTTTTAATTGAAAGAGAGGTCATTATTATGAGCACCTTAGTTATTTATTATTCAAGAAAAGGACAGAATTACGTAAACGGATCAATTGAAGATCTCGAAAAAGGCAATACAAAAATAGTTGCAGAATATATCGCAAAAGCAGCTAATGCTGATTTGTTCGAGGTAGAAACAGAAAAAGAATACTCTTCAGATTACATGACATGTACAGAAGAAGCTAAAGATGAATTGAGAGCCAACGCTCGTCCGGCCTTGAAAAAGATGTTAACTAGCATTGAAGAATATGACAACATCATTGTGGCAGGACCATGCTGGTGGGGAACATATCCAATGGCAATCTTTACATTACTTGATGCATTGAACTTTAATGGAAAGAATGTCTATCCTGTTATGACACACGAAGGTAGTGGATTATCAGGGGCACCATTAGCATTAAAGAGACATTGCCAAGGTGCAGTTGTAGGTAAAGGATTAGCTATTCATGGAGCAGATGCTGACATTAGTGAAGAAGCATGTATTAAATGGGTTAAAAATAATATAAAGTAAGTGAAAATATGAAAAATGTAGCGTTAGTTATTGGTGCAGGTCAGATTTCAATGGCCATTGCAAGAAGAATGGGAAGAGGAATGAAGATTGTTCTTGGTGACAAGAATATTGATAATGCAAAAAACATTGCTGACATTATGATCAATGCGGGATATGATGTAGAACCATTTGAAATGGATTTATCTTCAAGAGAATCTATCAAGGCTATCATCAATAAAGCATTGGAATACGGTGATATTAAATACCTTATCAATGGAGCAGGTGTTTCTCCATCACAGGCAAGTATTGAAACAATATTAAAAGTTGATCTTTATGGTACAGCAGTACTTCTTGAAGAAGTAAGAAAAGTTGTTAAAGAAGGAGCAACTGGTGTTGTTATTTCTTCTCAGTCAGGATTTAGAATGAAGCAGTTAACTCCTGAACAGGATCGTGCTTTAGCGATGACACCAACAGAAGAATTATTAAATCTTGATTTCTTATCAGTAGATAAAATCGAAAACACTTTAAAAGCATACCAGCTTGCAAAAAGATGTAATGAAAAAAGAGTCATGTATGAAGCAGTTAAGTGGGGCGAAAAGGGAGCACGTATCAATGCGATTGCACCTGGCATCATCGTCACTCCACTAGCAATCGATGAATTCAATGGCTTAAGAGGGGACTTCTATAAGAACATGTTCGCTAAGTCACCAGCTAAAAGACCTGGTATCGCTGATGAAGTTGCAGATGTCGCTGAATTAATGATGAGTGAAAAAGGAAGCTTTATTACTGGATCAACATTCCTTATTGATGGAGGTGCAACAGCATCCTATTATTATGGACCACTTAATCCAGAATCAAAAGAAGGTATGAAGGAAGGAGCACAATAATGAAAAAAGTACGATTAGGTCAGACTGATATGTATGTCAATGTTGTAGGACTTGGCTGCATGGGATTCTCACATGCAAGTGGAGCACCACTTCCAAAAGAAGAATCAATCAGAATATTAAGAGAAGCCCATGAGATTGGTTATAATTTCTATGATACAGCTGAATGTTATACAGGTATTAATGAAGATGGCAGCATCAACTACAATGAAGAACTAGTCGGTGAAGCTATCAAGGATTTCAGAGATGAAATTATTCTTTGTACAAAATTTGGGGTAACACATAAAGGAGATCACCTTGAACTTGATTCTTCTCCAAAAAAGATTCGTGAATCAGTTGAAAAGTCACTTAAGAAATTACAGACAGATCATATTGATCTTTATTATCAGCATCGTATTGATCCTAAAGTAGAACCAGAAGTCGTTGCTGAAGTAATGAAGGAACTTATCGAAGAAGGAAAAATCAAGGCTTGGGGTATTTCAGAAGTCAACGAAGACTACTTAAGACGAGCTCATGCAGTATGTCCTGTTACAGCTATTGAAAACAGATATTCCATGATGGCAAGATGGCATGAAAACCTCTTCCCAGTATGTAAAGAATTAGGAATTTCCTATGTAGCCTTTTCTCCAATGGCAAATGGAGCGTTGACAGGGGCCTATCGTAAAAATGAATTCTCTAAAGATGGATCTGACTTCAGAGCCAATATGCCTCAGTATACACCAGAAGGTATTAAGAAGACTGAAGCACTGTTAGAGGTATTAGAACAAGTGGCTAAATCGCACAATGCGACTTTGGCACAGATTTCTTTAGCCTGGATGATCAATAAAGAAGATTTTATCATTCCTATTCCAGGTTCAAGAAAGATTAATAGATTAATTTCTAATTATCACGCAGGAGATATCACATTATCAAAAGAAGAAATGAATCTTCTTGAAGAAAAGCTTAGCACAATGACATTTGATGTCTTTGGTGGACATAAATAAAAGAAACTAAGGCATGCCTTAGTTTCTTGCATCTTGTATGATCTTCTGAAGCTCTTCAAGAAAAACTTCAGAAGCTTTTGTATGGATATGATTCTTTTTCCATACAAAGTACATTTTTAGATTTATTTCAGGTTCAAATTGTAAAAATCTTAAATTATTATCTTGATTGATAAGTCCATCAATAGCAATTGCACTTCCTATTCCTTGATTGACCATCAAGATTGCATTAAAGATAAGATTATAGGTTCCTTTGATTTTTAAAGCTTCAACCTCTTTATTTGAAAGTTCCTGAAATAGGTTTTTATCATTTAATCTTGAAGATACTAATAAAGGAATATCTCTTATTTCTTTTTCAGTAATGCTTTTTTGATTAGCAAGAGGATGATCGCTTTTTACAATTAATCCTAATTTATTGACATAAGGGAAATCAATGTATTGATAACGTTCTTTACTAAAAGGTTCAAACATTAATCCAAAATCAAGGAGACCATGTTCAAGCTTTTCACTAATATCGGTGGCATTGCCGCTATAGGTTGAAAAAGAGATGTGAGGATATTTTTCCTGTACTCTTTTCATGGCTTCACAAAGAAGAGAGAACCCTTTGGTTTCACCAGCACCAATATGAATCTCACCGGAGATATCCTTCTCATCATGCATTTCTTTCTCTGTCTTTTCGACAAGTGCAATAATTTCTTCAACACGTCTAGCAAGATGAAGACCATCTTCACTAAGCAGTGTCTGTCTGTTTGTCCTAATAAACAAAGTCTTGCCAATCTCTCTTTCTAGATCAGTCATCTGTCTAGATAAGGCGGATTGTGAAACATGAAGGTTTCTAGCAGCACTTGTCATATTTTCTGTTTTTGCTATTTCAAGAAAGTATTTTAGTGTTCTTATTTCCATAATGTATCCTCCAATTTTATATTAACACTTGTAATGCATTTTATACATAACAAGTAATGAGATATTAATATTTCACATTGTAATATCTACACTGTAAAATAGTAATCGAAGGAAGTTCAATTTAAGGAGGCAAGAAAAATGAGTCAAACATTAATTGCATATTTTAGTGCAACTGGTCGTACAGCATCTATCGCTGATGCTCTTTCATCAACATTGGAAGCTGATGTATTTGAAATAAATCCAGCCGTTGCCTATACAAATGAAGATCTGAATTGGAATAATGATCAAAGCAGAAGTTCACTGGAAATGAAAGATTCATCTTCACGACCAAAAATCAGCAATCATGTAGAAGATATGTCAAAATACGATACAGTCTTTATTGGATTTCCAATATGGTGGTATCGTGAACCATCCATCATTGATACTTTTATTGATAGTTATGATTTTACTAATAAAAAAGTATTGCTATTTTGTACATCAGGAGGAAGCGGTATAGAAAGTGCTGTTTCCAATGTTAAGAAAATGATTCCTGAAGCTCTCAGTGTTGAAGGTAAAAGACTTTCCAATATTAAAGAAGTTAAACAATGGATAAATAAGGAGAGATAGTATGAGTAAGAAAATCGTACAGGACGCCGGAAGAAAGGCACTTGGTGAATTTGCACCAGATTTTGCACATTATAATGATGATGTTCTATTTGGAGAAAACTGGAATAATGAAGACATTGATTTAAAGACAAGATGTCTTATTACAGTAGTATCTTTAATGTCACAAGGTATTACTGATAGTTCTTTAAAGTATCATATAGAAAATGCCAAAAAGAACGGTGTAACACAAAAAGAAATGGCCACAACAATTACACATGTTGCATTTTATGCAGGATGGCCTAAAGCTTGGGCTGTATTCAATCTTGCAAAAGAAGTTTATGGAGGTATTGACAATGAAGTATAACAACAAAAATGATTTTGAAAAAGTAAATGTATTTGGGACAGGAAATGCTAATGTCAATTTTGCACAGTATTTCATAGGTGAGTCTTTCTTAAATCCACTTACTAATGGAGAATTTCCTTTATTTAATGTAACCTTTGAACCAGGATGCAGAAATAATTGGCATATTCATCATGCTAAAAGTGGTGGAGGACAGATTTTAATCTGTACAGCTGGTGAAGGCTGGTATCAGGAAGAAGGAAAGGATGCAGTTGAACTTGTTCCTGGAAAAGTGATTGTCATCCCAGCTAATGTTAAACATTGGCATGGTGCTAAAAAAGATTCATGGTTTTCCCACATTGCGATTGAAGTACCTGGTGAAGAAACAAGTAATGAATGGTGTGAACAGGTATCTGATGAAGACTATTTAAAGTTATAAAAAAGAAAGATGATTTCGATCATCTTTTTTTATTTTGAGAAGTGCTTTTTTAGAAAAGCTGTTTTCTAATTGATATAATAATATTCATGAGAGGAGAGAGTTATACTATGCGAGAATTTGAAAAACTCAAAGCCGGTCTTGATTTTTGTTTTGATGATTGGGATATAGCTTCTCTAAAAGAAATGCCTGGCAGCGTAGGATAAGAAGTTTGGATTGCAAAAACTTTCAATTGTGATAATGGGAAAAAACATATTCATTGGCAATCATTTTTTCGGTAGCTATAATCTTACAATACTTGACGCAAGAGAAATCTTTATCGGCGATCATGTCATGATTGAACCCAATCACAGTCGGACATCCGCTCACTCCAAAAGCAAGACGTCAACATCTCGCAAATGTTAAACCTATTCATATAGGAGATGATGTATGGATAGGAAGGAACGTTACCGTGGCTGCGGGAGCAGTGGTCACTAAAGACATTCCAGATAATACACTTGTAGCAGGGGTACCTGCCAAAAAAATACGAGATTTAGAAAACAACATTTAAAAGAGCAATGATTTCCATTGCTCTTTTGATATAGAAATGGGGTAATTTTATGGATAATATAAACAGAATTAAGGAAATGGAAAACATCCTTAATAATACGCATCAGAAAATACAGGACGTAATAAATAGCCTTGAAGCACTTAAGGCTTATCAAGAGGAAATAGAAAAGCTGGAAGCTTACTATACATCTTCATATTGGAAAGAAGACTTTCAGCTTGATGAAGAAGGAAAGCTTCCAGCAGATCTTAAACGCGGAGTACTTTCTGAAGATGGAATCTCATCAGTGTTAGATGATTATCATGAACTGATGACATTCTTATAATCCTTGTTCACAGAGTTCTCTTGCAACATTATCTTTAATGGTAATGCCTTCTTTTTCAAGTTCTTCAATCTTATCTTTGAATTGAGGAAGATATTTCTTGTGGGCAATAAGAAGCTCATCAAGAATTCTTTTCGCATTTTCACCAGAAACAATCTGTGGATTTATTGTGAAGGCCTCTAAAGCCATGCCATAGTCTCCGTTGACAGCTGCTTCGAGAACACAAAGTTCCATGTTCTTCATAAGCTGAAGCCATCCTTTTTCAGCATTTGGTAAAGGACCAAAGGCAATTGGAAGAGCACCGCATCCACCAACATGGGAAGATACTTCTACAACACAGTCATCTGGCAAGTCTGGAACGGCACCATTGTTTTTAGTAGAAACGACGATGTGCGTGTTCTTATTGTTAAAGATTGAAACAATAGTTTCACATGCAGCATCACTATAATGAGCACCACCACGCTTGGCAAGTTCTTCAGGTTTATGATCCAAATATGGATCTTTGTATAATTCAAAGAGACGTTCTTCTACTTCCTTGACTTGTTCAGCTCTTGTACCAATAGTATTGTATTCTTCAATCAGATGATTTAACATTTCCTGTTCACGATAATAATATCTATGATATCCACAAGGAATCATCTTCATGGTTTCAAGCTGTTCTTTAAAATAAGGAACATCAAAAATATTGGCAGGTACGGATTCATCATCTTGAGTATAAAGCGCATCAATGATCTTTAAAGTCACATCTTCTCCTGTATGACTATCAAAGACCTTATGCCAATGGAAATGATTCAATCCTGCAAATTTATAAACTAAATCATCTAATGACTTATTAATAAGCTGAGGTTCTTTCATCATAGCGCCAACTGGAACATTACATAAGCCAATGACACGATCCCAATGAGTGTATCTTATAATAGCTTCAGTAATCATGCCGCTTGGATTTGTGAAATTGATAAGCCATGCATGAGGACAAAGCTCCTTCATATCTTCTACAATGGACAAGATGACAGGGACTGTTCTAAAGGCCTTAAAAATACCTCCAGCTCCATTGGTCTCTTGTCCAAGCTGACCATATGATAAGGGAATACGTTCATCTTTAATACGGGCATTTAGTAAACCGACTCTGAATTGGGTTGTGACAAAGTCTGCATCTTTTAATGCTTCTCTTCTATTTAAAGTTAAATGGACTTTGACATCATAACCAGAAGCATCCCACATACGCTGTGCCATCTTTCCTACGATTTCTAGTTTTTCTTTTCCTTCCTCAATATCTACTAGCCATATTTCCTTGATCGGCATTTCTTCATATCTTTTAATAAAGCCTTCCATAAGTTCGGGAGTATAGCTGCTGCCACCACCGATTGTGACAATTTTTACACTTTTTTTCATTTCTCATCCTCCTATCTGGTTTTACTATAGCATCACTTTTTCATACCGCTTACATTTTTTCAAATTATGATATTCTTATTAAAAATAAGTGATAGAATAAATATGAGGAGGTTATTATGAAAGATATCGAAATCGTTTATCAGTTTTTAGATGAAGCACAGACATATTATCTTGCAACTATGGAAGGAAATCAGCCTAGAGTCAGACCCTTTGGTACAGTGCTGCTTTATGATGGAAGACTCTATATTCAAACAGGCAAAATAAAGGATGTATCAAAACAGATCAGCATTAATCCACATGTAGAAATCTGTGCCTTCAAAGATGGAAAATGGCTTCGTGTTGCCGGTGAACTCGTCAATGATGATTCCCATGATGTCAAAGTGGCCATGCTTGAAAAAATGCCTTCTTTAGCACCAATGTATAGTGCTGATGATGACAATATGCAGATGCTTTATTTCAAGAATGCGAAAGCATCATTGTGTTCATTTGTGGAAGAAACAAAGACATATCATTTCTAAAAACACGTTTCGACGTGTTTTTTATGTTAAAATGAAACAAGGTAGAGTCAAAAGTTTATGAAAAACTTGATGAATGACAGATTTCAGGGATCGATGAACGATGCGATATCATTCATGTAGTATTAAAATTGAATATTTTGAATTTTTCTAAACCGAATGATTATGAAGGTAATAAAAAAA
>NZ_JAGBIX010000051.1:0-3451 GCF_017934775.1 Kandleria sp.
TCTGGCGGCGATGGCGCGATGGACACACCCGTACCCATGCCGAACACGGAAGTTAAGCATCGCAGCGGCGACGATAGTCGGAAACGGCAAAAACAGCACGCTGCCAGTCTGTCCGGTCCCCAAGGGGACTCCTTTTTTTTACCCAAAATCTGGGTCTAATACCCATATTTTTGACTTTATACCTACTCGGTTTTGTAGTAAAATATCCATAGCTTATTAGAAAGGATGAGTCGTATGAATATCGCAATCTTTACTGATACATATCTCCCCGATTTAAACGGGGTGGCTACTTCATCGCGCATATTGCATGATGAACTCGTTAAACATGGTCATCATGTGCTTGTAGTAACGACTGAATTGCCAAGTGGCTCAGATTATCAGGATGATGCATTGACAGTACGTATACCTGGTATTGATATCAAGAAGCTTTATGGATATCGTGCTTCTACCATTTATTCTTTTGATGGCATGAAAGAAATAAGAGAATTTATGCCTGATGTCATTCATGTACAGACAGAATTTGGCGTTGGTATATTTGGGCGTATTGTTGGAGAAATTCTTAATGTTCCTGTATGCTATACATATCATACGATGTGGACTGATTACTCTCATTATTTAAGCAGAGGCGTTAAACCGATTGATGTTGTTATGAAGAAGATCATAGAAAAGATTTCTAAGATCTATGGCAACTCATGTGCACAGCTGATTGTGCCATCGCAAAAGACAGCTGATGAACTTTCTTCTTATGGCATTGAGAAGAATATGAACGTTATTGGAACAGGTCTTGTATTAGATCATTTTAGTCCTCAACACCGAAATGAAGAAATCATTCAAGATATTAAAAAGACATATGATTTAGATGATCATTTTGTTATCCTTTTCTTAGGACGCATTGCTCAAGAAAAAAGCATCGATGTTTTAATTGAAGCGATGGAGGATATTATTAAGGAGAGAGAGGATGCTCTTCTTCTTATTGTTGGTGGTGGACCAAGCTTATCTACGTTAAAAGATCTTGTAAAAGAAAAAGGATTAGAAGACTGTGTGATCTTCACTGGTCCAAAGGATTCTAAGCTTGTACCACAGTATTATCATGTCGCTGATGCTTTTGTTTCGGCATCTACATCAGAAACACAGGGATTGACTTATATTGAAGCGATGGCTTCAGGATTACCTGTTTTTGCACGTTATGACCGTAACCTTGAAGATGTGATTAAAAATGGAGAAAATGGATTTTTCTTTGAGACAAAGGAAGAGCTGATTGAAGAGCTTGTTTCTTTTGATGAAGAAGATAAAAAAATAAGCCAACAGGCGTTGACTGATTCCCAGCAGTTTTCTAGTGAAATCTTCTATGAGAAAATTCTTGCGGTCTATCAGAAAGCCATTGATAGTTTTACATACTGCTATAAGATTTCATCTATTTCAAAAGCTAAGACGGGCTATCTGATGACGGTCAATGAAGGCAATCAGCAGTTTTTAGTCAAGCTTACGAAACAGTCCATTGAAGAATTTCAGTTATGTGAAGGTCTTGATATAGATCGTGAAACTTTGGATATATTAAGAGATCTTGAACAGGTACAAGATTGTTATAATGCCGCTTTAAAGCTTTTATCTTATAAGGATTATTCTTCCTCTAAGTTGAAAGCCAGACTTGAAAAGAAGGGGCCTTATAGTGATGAAGTCATTTCTCATACGATAGCGCATCTAGAAGAAAAGAAGCTGATTGATGATTATGAATACTGCTATAACTATATTGAATCATCTTTAAATAAGGGATATGGCTTTAATCGTGCAGTTGCTTCTTTAAAGAAGGAAGGCATGAGTGCTGATATTATCAATCATACTTTAGAAGCATTTTCGGATGAATTGGAATATGATAAGGCGATAGAGATTATTGAAAAGCTTTATAATGCCAATCATACCCGTTCACCAAATGCCTTGATTGCTAATATCAAAAGCAAGCTATTTAACAAAGGGTTTAAAACAGAGACAGTTGATCGTGCTTTAGATCATGTAGAAATGCATTTTCCTGAAGAAGAGACACAGGCTCTTTTAAAACAGGAATATGAGCGTGTCTATAGACGCTATCATAACAAGTATGAAGGACAGTCTCTTAAGAATAAGATTGTTCAGTTCTTAATGAGAAAAGGATATGAATATTCGGATATTACATCTCTTTTAGAAGAAGTATGGAGTGAAGATAATGAATAAAATTAAAGAATTAGAACCAGGAATGGATAATGTCGAATTCAGAGCCATTATTTCTCAGGTTACTGTAGGAAAAACAAATGGTGCCAATAAAAGCAATTATCTGAATCTGACATTGCAGGATAGTACAGGCATTCTTGATGCAAAGATGTGGTCTGTTAAAAAAGAAGATATCGAAGCTTTCGTGCAGGGTACAGTTGTAGAAGGCAAAGGGGATATTATCAAGTACAGTGGTGCTAGACAGATGAAAGTCATTAAGATGACAGCCATCGAGATGACTGATGAGCAAAAATCCGCATTTTTACCTAAGGCTCCGCTTGATAAGGATATCATGATCAAAGATATCGAAGATACTATTGCAGGAATGAAGAATGAAGATTATAAGACATTAACATCTGCGTTAATAGAAGAACATCGCGATGAATTTATTCTTTTCCCAGCCGCAAGCAGAAATCACCATGAATTTGTTTCAGGGTTGATCTATCATACATACTGCATGCTGCAATTGGCAAAATCAGCCGCAAAAATGTATCAGAGTCTAGATGAAGATCTTCTTTTTGCTGGTGTCATTCTTCATGATATCGGGAAAATCAGAGAGCTATCTGGACCAATTACACCACATTATACTGTTGAAGGTAACCTGTTAGGTCATATTTCCATTGGTGCTATGATGATCAGTGAGAAAGCTAAGGAACTTGGCATCAATGATGAGCATGTGCAGCTTCTTATTCATATGATCCTTTCTCATCATGGAAAGAATGAATATGGTTCACCTGTTTTACCTCAGTTAAAAGAAGCAGAAGTTCTTTATTTGATTGATAATATTGATGCTAGAATGAATATGTTCTTGAAGGCAGAAGATCAGGTTGAAGAAGGAGAATATACAAAACGTATTTTTGCTTTAGAAAACAGAAATGTCTATAAGATGAAGAAATAGAAGAAAGTACATTGCTTAGCAGTGTACTTTTTATAAAATTCCCGACAGAAAACCCACGTGCCTTTAGACCGTGGGATAAATATCAGTAAAATATATGGTATAATATACATACAGGAAATCCTATTTCCGAGTCTTTAGAAAGGAGAAAGCTGTATGCATCTTACCGTGAAACAACAAGTAAAGCGTCTTTCAAAGGAAGATTACAGAACTATAAGAGAACTGTGCCATATAGCAAAGAATCTTGCCAATGAAGCCATTTACAATGTAAGACAGTATTACTTTTCTGAGGGCGAGTTTTTAAAATACGAA
>NZ_JAGBIX010000052.1:0-57813 GCF_017934775.1 Kandleria sp.
CTTTAAACCTATCCTCAACACCTTGAATGTTAAATATTTTTCTGCGGTATCGAGGACAAAACACAAAATGGTAGTTGATCAATGATACGGTCGTCTTTGTATGTTTGTATTCATTCTTCATGAATATATAGTAGCATGTTTGTATATGTTAGTCGATGAAATATCTACAAAAGTAAAAAGATGGGCTATCATCCTCACGGTTGAAACCATGGGTTTTCTCGCCCACATGGGTTATAAAAAACCCCTTAATAGACGTCTGTCTATTAGGGGGTTTATATTATTCTACACCAATAATAAATGAATAAACTGGCTGAAGACCATCGATCATTTCTAATTCAGCATCTTCATATGTTTCTTCAATATATGCTTGTGCTTCTTCTTTTTCTTCGTCAGTGACATCTTCACCACAGATTAATGTGATGATTTCTGAATCGTCATCGACTAATCCTTCTAATGATTTCTTTAAAGCATCCATCTTTTCTGGTACACAGGCAGTAATTGTCTTATTGCAAAGAGCCATATACTGGTTAGCTGTTACTTCTACACCATCAATGTTTGTATCTCTTACTGCGAATGTAACCTGTCCTGTTTTCACGTTTTCCATAGCATCTTTCATTTCTGAAACATTATCTTCTAATGATGCTTCTGGGTTAAACATGATACAAGCTGATAATCCCTGAGGAATTGTCTTAGTAGGAATAACGATCACATCGATTTCATCTTCTAAGACAGTAGCAGCCTGCTGAGCTGTCATAACGATATTAGAGTTATTAGGCAATACGATAACATGTTTAGCATGTACACCTCTGATTGCTTTAACAAGATCTTCTGTAGCAGGGTTCATTGTCTGTCCACCTGATACGACATGATCACAGTGCAATTCTTCGAATGTTGCTTTAATACCGCTTCCTGCAGCTACTGAGATGACCGCAATGTCCTTTTCAGGAACTTCTTCGACAATCTCTTTCTTTTCTATATCTTTAGCATTAGGATTTTCAATATCTACACTCAAGAATTCACCAAAACGCTGAGCAATATTTAAGGCATTACCTGGCTTTTTAGTATAAAGCTTAGCTCTTACGATATTGCCATCCTGAACGATTGTAATACGTTCTCCTGGAATTCTTTCTAATTCATTCTGGAAGTTTTCTGCATTAAAGGCACTTTCTTTTCCTTCAGCGATATCAAGCATGAATTCTGTTCTATAGCCAAAGTTAGCCTTGATGCCAGCTTTTTCAGCTCTTTCAAGAGCCTGCTGATTTTTAACTTCTTCTTCATTAATATCAACACGTTCAATTTCTTCACCAGCTAATGCTGACATGAAACCAGTCAATACTAATAATAGCCCTGCTCCACCTGAATCGACTACGCCAACTTCTTTTAAGACTGGCAATAATTCCGGTGTACGATCCAATGATTCATTAGCTGCTTTAACGAAGTATGAGAAATAATCTTCGATTTCCATATCTTCTGTCACATAAGCCTTAGCCGCTTCTGCAGATTCTCTGATGACTGTAAGAATAGTTCCTTCAGTAGGTTTCATTACGGCCTTATAAGCCACTTTTGATCCCTGCATGAAAGCATCTGCTAAATCGTTGGCATTAGCAGTTTCTTTTCCTTTTAAGGATTTAGAAACACCTCTAAAGATCTGAGAAAGGATAACACCTGAGTTACCTCTTGCTCCCATTAATAATCCTTTAGATAATGTTTTTGCAATTTCATCAACTCTTTCACTCTGTAGACGTTCAACTTCAGTTGCTCCACTTGTAAAAGTTAATGACATATTAGTACCAGTATCGCCATCAGGTACTGGGAATACATTTAACGCGTCAATTTCAGGATGATTGTTATGGAGAACAGTTGCCCCAGTGACAATCATCTGTCTAAACATTTTTCCGTCAATGATTTTCATAACTTCCTCCATTAATCCATGACTCTGATACTTTGTACATAAACATTAACTGCTTCAATAGTAATGTCCAATGTTTTTTCAAGAACGTATTTTACTTTTTTCTGAACTTCATATACGATTTCAGAAATCTTTACGCCGTATCCGACAATTACATATAGTGAAATAATGGCACCTGTTTCACCATTTTCAACTTTTATACCTTTTGAATAGTTTTCTTTCTTAAGAAGATCATAGATCCCATCGATCATCTTCTGGCTAGCCATTCCAACTACCCCGTAACATTCAGTGGCTGCTCCACCACAAATCGTTGCAATGACATCATTAGATAATTCAATATGTCCAAGTTCTGTTGATTTTTGAATCATAATTATCCTCCTCTACCATTATGTTTGATATTTAAAATATTTTTTCTAACATAACATGCGTTTTTATTATAAAGTATGGCTATTAAAAAGGCAACAAAGATAAGATTATTTTATAATTTGAATACTCTCATTTCCATTTAAATTATGAATTTTTTTCGCAAAAGTAGTTGCAATTTCTAAATTGCAATGGTATTATGTTAAGGTATGTGAAAGCTTAAGAGGTGGTGAAGAAAATGTCAAGAAAAAGTCAGTTAAGTGGTAAAGGACCTATGACAGGTAACAATCGTTCTCATGCATTAAACGCTACTAGAAGAAGATGGAACGTTAACTTACAGAAAGCAACTATCATTATTGATGGTAAGCCAACTAAAGTAAAACTTACAGCTAGAGAATTAAGAACACTTAGAAAAAACGCTAGATAATAGAAGCAAGGATATGCACTGCATATCCTTTTTTCTATATATAAGCACAAAAAAGAAGGCCTACGCCTTCTTTTTATAATTTAAATGATTTCTTGAACTGATCAAAGATGCTAGATTTCTTAGAGGCATCCTGTAATTTCTTGTAAAGTTCCTTTTCCTGTTTAGTGAGCTTAGTTGGAACCTTAACTTTAACAGTGACATACTCATCGCCGTAAGTATTTCCTCTTAATGATTTAACACCTTTACCTTTTAATCTTAATGTAGCACCTGGCTGTGTTCCTTCTGGTATAGTCATGCTGACATCACCATAAACAGTTGGGACATCCACCTTGCATCCTAATGCGGCATCAGCAGGAGAAATCGGTACTTCAATTGCGATATTATCTCCTTGTCTTACAAAGTGTTTATGTGGTCTTACATAGATTTCTACATATAAGTCACCATTAGGTCCACCGTTGATTCCTCTTCCACCTTTTCCTGGTACTCTTAACTGCTGATGAGTATTGATACCTGCTGGAATTGTTAATTCTACAGTGATGTTCTTATTGTTATATCCTTTTCCTTTACAATCAGGACAGATCTTCTTAATTTTCTTACCTGTACCATTACAATCTGGACAGGCAGCTTCTCTTACGACTGTACCAAATGGTGAACGCTGCTGCATTCTGACTGTACCGCTACCACCACAGCGAGAACATGTTTCTACATCCTGTGGAGAAGCTGCACCTGAACCATGACATGTTTTACATGGTTCATCGAAATTGATTCTGATTTCTGTCTTTTTACCTTTAATGGCATCCATGAAATCAATTTCAAGCTGCATAAAGCGATCATCACCTTGACGAGGACCAGTTGGTCTTTGTCTTCTTTGACCTCCGCCAAAGAATGAACCGAAGATATCGCCTAGATCGACATCATCGAAGCCACCGAATCCGCCAAATCCACCACCGAATCCGCCAGCGCCTCCGCCATTTTGATCAAAGGCCGCATGTCCATAACGATCGTAGGCTGCTTTCTTATTTGCATCGGAAAGGACATCGTAAGCTTCCTGTACTTCTTTAAATTTTTCTTCAGCATCCGGTGCCTTATTGACATCTGGATGATATTTTTTGGCAAGTTTACGATATGCACGTTTGATGGTAGTTGCATCAGCACTCTTATCTACACCAAGCACTTCATAATAATCTCTTTTATCTGCCATCATTGAACCTCCTTATAATATAGTAGAAAGCCAAGGTCCCCCTTGGCTTATGTTTTTAGTTCTTTTCAGTGAAATCAGCATCTACAACATCATCATTGTTATTGTTGGCATTTGTAGCACCTGCATCCTGAGTAGCACCGCCCTGTGCATTCTGATACTGATATGCTGCCATCTGCTGAGCCATCTGTTCTAATTCATTCATACGAGATTCAAGAGTAGCCATATCGTTAGCATCTAAAGCTTTCTTTAATTCATCTCTTAATGATTCAGCCTGAGCTTTCTGGTCTGCAGAAATCTTATCTCCCTGAGTAGCCAATGATTTATCAATTTCATTGATCATCTGTTCAGCTTTGTTCTTAGTTTCGATATCTTTCTTCATCTTTTCATCTTCAGCCTTGTTAGCTTCAGCTTCTTTTACCATTCTATCGATTTCTTCATCACTTAAACCAGTTGAGTTCTGAATAGTGATAGACTGTTCTTTGTTTGTCTTCATATCTTTTGCTTTGACGTTAACAATACCGTTTACGTCGATGTTGAAAGTAACTTCAATCTGAGGAACACCTCTTGGAGCTGGTTCAATACCATCTAACTTGAATAGACCTAACTGTTTGTTATCTTTAGCCATAGATCTTTCACCCTGTAATACGTTGATATCAACAGCTGGCTGATTATCTGCTGCAGTTGAGAAAATCTGTGATTTAGTAGTTGGGATAGTTGTATTTCTTTCAATTAATACAGTCATTACACCACCCATAGTTTCGATACCTAATGATAATGGAGTAACATCTAGTAATAATACGTCTTTAACATCACCAGCGATGACACCACCCTGGATAGAAGCACCCATAGATACAACTTCATCAGGGTTAACTGACTTGTTAGGTTCTTTTCCTAATAATCTCTTAACTGATTCCTGTACAGCGATGATACGAGTAGAACCACCTACTAATAATACTTCATCAATTTCTGATGGCTGCATACCAGCATCAGATAATGCCTGTCTTACAGGTCCTTCAGTTGCTGAAACTAAGCTTGAAGTTAATTCATCAAATTTAGCTCTAGTTAATGTCATATCTAAATGTACTGGACCATTTGCACCAGCTGAGATGAATGGTAATGAGATCTGAGTCTGCATCATACCAGATAAATCTTTTTTAGCTTTTTCAGCTGCATCTTTAACACGCTGCATAGCCATGTTATCAGAAGAAAGATCGATACCCTGTTCTTTCTTGAATTCTGATACCATCCAATCCATTACAGCTTTATCAAAGTCATCCCCACCTAAGTGGTTGTTACCAGCAGTTGCTAATACTTCGAAAGTACCATCTGCTAAGTCTAGGATAGAAACATCGAATGTTCCTCCACCTAAGTCATATACAAGAACTTTCTGTTCTTTTTCAATTTTATCAATACCAAATGCTAATGCTGCTGCAGTTGGTTCGTTGATAATACGTTCTACATCTAAACCAGCAATCTTACCAGCATCTTTAGTAGCCTGACGCTGTGCATCATTGAAGTATGCAGGAACAGTGATAACTGCTTTAGTAACTGTTTCACCTAAGTAAGATTCAGCAGTTTTCTTTAAGTTCTGAAGAATCATAGCTGAAATTTCTTCTGGTGTATAATCTTTACCATTTACATGTTCTTTATAAGAAGTACCCATATGTCTCTTGATTGAAGACACTGTTTCTGGGTTAGTGACAGCCTGTCTCTTAGCTGCTTCACCAACAATAATTTCTCCGTTCTTGAATGCAACAACTGAAGGTGTAGTTCTAGCTCCTTCTGCATTTGCAATTACTTTTGCTTCTCCGTTTTCCATTACAGAAACGCATGAATTTGTAGTACCTAAATCAATACCGATAATTTTACTCATAGTCTTATCCTCCTATTACTGACTTACTTTCACAAGTGTTGCTCTTACAACACGATCTTTTAACATATAACCTTTCTGAAGTTCTTCTACAACCATATTTGGTTCCATTCCTTCAACTTCTTCAGTCATTACTGCCTGATGGAAGTTTGGATCAAATGGTTTACCTTCAGCTTCAATGGCTTTTACACCATTCTTTTCTAGAATCATTAATAACTGATCATGGATCATCTGATATCCTTTAAGGAAGTTCTTAAGATTTTCATCTCCTGCTTCTGCAGCTAATGATCTTTCAAAGTTATCAATGACTGGCAATAACTCTTCTACAAAGGACTGCATCATGAACTTTTTCTGATTTTCAAATTCAGTGTTCATTCTCTTCTTTGTATTTTCCATATCTGCAAATACTTTATAGTATTCAGTTTTCCACTTATTTGCTTCTTCACTTAAGGCCTTGATTTCAGCCTCAGGATCAGCTTCTTTTTCTTCTGGAGTATCCACTGTTTCTTCAACAGTTTCTTCTTCCATTTCTGTCTCATTGACTTTCTTTTCTTCTGCCATAGTTTTACCTCTCATCATTTTTTCTTTGCTCATCTAAGATGAGACTTTCAATATTCTTACTAATGTACTCTACTAGTGATACAACCTTTTCATATGGCATACGCGTTGGTCCAATCACCGAGATAGAGCCCTTCGAGCGGCTTCCCGTATCAAATGATGCAGAAATGACAGACACATCATTTAAGTCATCAAATGGTGTTTCATTTCCAATTCTGATTGTTACACCTTCTTCTTGAGTCAATGGCTCAAGAAGATTCCATGTCTGTGAATTTTCAAAAGCAGTGACAAGCTTTCTTAGCTTATTGACATCATTGTACTCAGGCTGATAAAGCATGTTATCTTTTCCTGAGAAGTAGATGTTGTTTTTAGCAAACTTCATGAATGCTTCTAAGAAGGCATTGAACAATACTTCATGTTCCTTCACTTTCACATTAAGAATTGGCTTCACATCATTTTCTAATTTCTCAATAACATTGTTAATGGGAACTCCTCTTAACGTTTCATTGATGACATCAACGCAGGCGCTTAAGTCATCCATCATATTCTCATCACGCACTGGGAATGTTCTGTTTTCGACATGTCCCTTATCCGTAACAATAATCGCCGTTGCACTCTTTCTCCCTAAAGGAATAAGTGTAACATTCTGAAAACGTTCGTAGCTAGAATTAGGTCCTAGCGCCACTGTTGTTAAATGAGTCAGCTGACTTAACATTTCGCAACATTGCTGAATAATTTCATTTAGCGAGCGGTTGGTGTCCGCAAACAAGGTAGATACCTGATTCTTTACTGTTTCATCCACATCCGGCTGAAGCAGTGTTTCCACATAGAAGTGATAGCCCTTCTTGGATGGCACTCTTCCTGAAGACGTATGCGTCTTATCAAGGTAGTGCTGCTTTTCAAGAAAGTTCATTTCATTTCTGATTGTGGCACTCGAATAAGGTAATTGATACTTTGTCATAAGAAGCTTACTTCCAACTGGCTCACCTGTCGCAATGAACTCTTCTACAATATATTTAAATATCAGTAATTGTCTTGCCGTAAGCATCTTTCTCACCTCTTTAGCACTCTTCTAATTCAATTGCTAAGTTCATTATACCTGTTTTTTTAGCAGTGTCAACAATTTAGTGCTAAATATTATCTGGCATAAAAAAGACCCCTGGATTAATCCAGGAAGTCCAATAATATAGTATTTAATATCTTTAAAGATTGTTTTGTACAATGAAGATGATTATTCTCTATCACAAGATAATCCTTGTTCTTCTCAATAGCTTTGCCATAGACTTCTTCTACATGTTTATGATAGCGTTCATAGAAATCACAAAGATCCAATCCCTCAAGTAGTCTTAATGACATCATGACATGATTGAACATCGTATCTTCTTCACTTAATGTCGTATAGCTTCTTGTATCTTTCCCTTTAATATATTGAAACAGCGCTCTACTATGATCAATTAATGTGTTATCGATCTTTCCCGATGCACCACTGCCTACACCATAATAGTTTTCATAATGCCAGTATACTTTATTATGTTCTGATTCATGATCTCCTTTAGCATAATTGGAGACTTCATATTGATGATAGCCCATCTTTTCTAATTCATTGACAATAAGATCTGAATAGTAGGCATCTTCATCTTCACTTAATCCTTCATAATGCTCATTATTTAATTTTGTCCCTTCTTCTAATATTAATGAGTAGTAGGAAATATGTTGAAGAGGGAGATGGCTTGCGACTTCTAGATCATAAAGAATATCCTCTTTACTTTGTGTTGGAAGTCCATACATTAAATCGATAGAAAGATTAGTTAACCCTTTGCTGTACGCATAAAAGATAACATCTTCTACCATGTCCTTATTATGAACACGTTCAATCTTCTTAAGCAGTTCTTCATTGAAAGACTGTACACCTAAGCTTAACCTGTTGATACGATAAGCAATTATCAAATCGATTTTTTCATGAGTCAAAGACTCTGGGTTTGCTTCTATGCAATATTCGATTGTTTTTTCATCATAGAAGCTTGAAAGCATCTGAAACAATCTTTCTAATTGATGAAGCTGAAGAGCACTTGGCGTTCCGCCACCAATATAGATTGTTTTCATCTTTGTAGCAGGTAGTTCTTTTAACTCTTCTTCAAGTCGATCAAGATAGTGATCGACAAGATCTTCTCGATAAAAGACTTTCGCAAAATCACAATAGCTGCAAATACGATCACAAAAAGGAATATGAACATACAGGGAACTAGTCTGCATGTATGTTCATCTCCTTCGCTAATCCTCCAAGCGATGTTTCTTTATAAGCTACATTCAAGTCACTTCCCGTTTCCTTCATAACCCGTACAACCGCATCAAAGGAAATCTTGTTCTTTCTCACATATCCTAGCTGGCTTGCCAGCATTGCAGCATCCACCGCGCGCATCGCCGCAAAGGCATTACGTTCAATACAAGGAATCTGCACATAGCCTCCGACAGGATCGCAGGTCAAGCCTAGATTGTGTTCTAGCCCCATTTCTGCCGCATAGTCAATGAGCTCATTATTGAGTTCCATGATCCATGCCATCATTGCAGAAGCCATCGCACACGCTGTGCCCACTTCCGCCTGACAGCCACCATCTGCTCCTGATATTGTCGCATTCATCTTTACCGAATTGCCAAACAATCCACCGATTGCTAGAGCCTTCACAAGATCTTTCTTGCTCATATTAAGTTCCTTATAGGCATAATAGAGCACTGCTGGTACCACACCGCTAGCACCACATGTCGGTGCAGTAACAATTGTATCGCCATCCGCATTCTCTTCTGCAACCGCATAGGCGTAGCTTGATACAAACAGTCTTCCTCTTTGCATAGGATTGTGTGTATTGAGTGCCTGATTGTACATATCTTTAGCAACGCGTTTGATCTGTAGCTTCCCTTGCAGTACACCGCTTTTATGTAGTCCACTTTGGACACATTCAAACATTGTTTCTAATACTTTAATAAGGTAATCCTGTATATCTTCTTCATCAAATTCAATAACATAATCATAAAGAGAAATGCCTTTTTCGTCACAATATGAAAGTATTTCCTGCATATTCTTATGCGGATAGACATGCTTATGCACCTTTTCCATATCACCTTTAAAGTAGACATCTCCTCCTCCAATGGAATAGACTTCTACTTTCTTGATGCACTCTTCTCCATGATACACATGAACAATCATCCCATTGGGATGATAAGGCAAGGCATCCGCCTTAAATGAAAATGTACAAGGCTTAGGAGAAAGGGTCTTTTCAATAATATGATCAGTAAGATGTCCTTTTCCTGTCAGTGCCAATGATCCATGCAGATCCACATGAAAATGGGTAGCCTGAGGAAATTCTTCCTTGATAATCTTTGCGATAGTCTGTGGTCCCATTGTATGTGAAGAAGAAGGACCAACTCCAATCTTATATAGTTCTTTTAATGACAGCATGTTTCTATGACTCCATATTCAATAAAAATAATTCAAGACCTCGCTGTTTATCTATTAAGCCAGTCTTGATCTTAATATCCAATTCAGAAAGGGCATTGAGCTTTTCTAGAAGCTCATTGATTTCGAAACCTTCCCCATTCTTTCTGATAGGATAAATGGCTCTTGGATTTAATCCACACATACGTGCTATTTCTTTATCCTGATATCCTTTTCGAGAAAGAAGTTTTACCTGATAAAGATTACGCAATGAATTAGCGATTAACCCAATGAGTGCAATAGGTTCATGATTGGTTACCATTAAGTCTTTATAGATCATCATGGTCTTATTTAAATCATGTTTTAATATCGCATTTGTTAAAGCGAAGACATCCTCTTCTAACGGCGCTGCTACTAGCTTATTGATATCTTCTACTTTAATATCTTTAGTATAAAGACAAAGCTTATCTACCTGATGAGAGATTTCATAGAGATCTTCTCCTATTCTATTTAATAATAATGTCAAAGCTTCATCTTCAATCTTGCATCCTCTTGAACGAATAGCTTCTCTTGTAGACTTATAAAGCTGATTAAATGATACATGATCCATTTCAAAAAACTGTGCATGTTTTCTTAATGTCTTCATGACCTTCTTACGTTCATCAAAATTCCCTTCATCATGATAAATCACAAATACTGTTGTGGGGTTATCATGTGAAATGTAGTCAATGAACATCGCTACATCTTTCTCATTGACCGTCTTTTGTTTCTTGGACGTAAGAAACAATGGTTCTTTCATAATAACCATCTTATATTCTGTTAAAAAAGGTGGTGTCTTGGCATCTTCCAAGACCTGAGACATAGGTGTTTCACCCATGTAGTAGCTCATGAGATTCATCTCTTCTACTGAGCAATGATACTTCTTTTTTAATTCGTCGAGCTTCTTTTCCATCAGAAGTCTTTCTACACCATGTATTACAATGTTCATCTTTCATCACCAGGATTTATTATATCGTTTTTCTTATATGAGGACAATCCATTAGCGATAAACAAAATAGTCATTTCCATAATGTCGAATGCAGAAGTTTCCATCCTTGTCGGTTCTTAAAATCATAATGCCTCTCTCCTTTAGTCTATTGATGACCACTCTACCAGGATGTCCATAGCGATTGTGTTTCCCTACTCCAATAAAGGCAATACGGGGATGGATCATTTCAAACAGCTTTACGCCTGAAGAGTTTGGACTTCCGTGATGAGATACCTTTAATACATCAACCTTAAGCTTGCCATATTCCTGATAGAGCTCTTCTTCTTTATGTGAAGAGATATCTCCAGTAAATAAATAATGTAATTGATGATAGCGACAATACATAACTAATGAATTATCATTCTTATCTTCACTTTTACTTGTCTTTAACATGCGTATATTAAGATCACCGATCTGTCTTTCTTTTTCATAATGATCTATGACATGATAAATGGGAAAATGTTCCTTTAGACTTTTTAATGCACCATAGTGATCATAGTCATGATGGGAAACATAGACATAATCAAGATGATCAACTCCCTTGCTTTTTAAGAAAGGAATGATCGTAGAAACCGCAAGATCATAATCTTTGTTCCCACCCGTATCAATCAAGATATTCCCTTGATTGAATGGAAGAATAATATAGCTGCAGTCCCCTTGTCCCACATTGATCATTCCTACTTCCCCATAGATCTTATAGACAGAATGAATATGAGATATAAAAAGAAGTGCACATAAAAATGCTAAAAAATGTCTTTTGTGATTACGGTTTTGATGATAAAGATAAGAAAAATAAAGATAGTAGAACATAACTATAAAAAATAAGGAAGGGTGTTCATAGACTAAGGTAACAGGAAAAGCATGACAAAAATGAAGGATACTTTGAAAAACAATAATGATTGCTTTATAGAAAAGAGAAAGAAAAGGAAAAAGTATTGATAAGAGTGTTGAAATATAAAACAGTTTTACAAAGGGTTCTAATAATAGTGCCAATAAAAAAGAAAACACATTAATGGAATGATTCATCATAATCACAATGGGCAATGTAGATAAATAGATATACAAAGTACGAATAGATAATGATTGTGTCATCAGAATCACAAAGTAAATGGAATAGGAAAAAAGAAAAGATGTGGAATAAAGGATATAGGGATTATAAAGAAGATTGATGATCACCAATAAAGAAAGTACATCTAGCTTATTGAAGTACTTCTTTAATGCCCCATTACCTATCAGTGTCAGATAGGCACGATATAAGGAGATGTTGTAAGGTATAGAAAATACATAAAGACCCATGAGTACCTTAGCGACGTTTTCACTTTTCTTCTTAGATAAAAGGTAGGAAAGAATTCTTGTGAGAAAAGTAAACAATACGCTCATATGCATCCCAGAAAGGGCAAACAGATGAACGATGGATAAGCTTGTCATCTCCTTGTAGTCTTCTGAAATACCTTCGTCCTTATATCCTAATAAAAACATGCGCTGATAACTTCTTATGGTCACAGATGAAGAGAAGCTTTTTTCTAATATGTTCGCAAAAGAAAAATGATGTTTAATCGATACAATCGCATCTACACTTGCTTTTCCTACGATCTTTTGAGATTTAAGATAAAGTCGCTCATCAAAGCCATGATCATTATCTGGAGAACGAATAGCAAGAGGATGTATGCGAGCAATGATTTCATCATTATAGGTGAGCTTATGATCACAGTAAAGTTTTACTTTCCCATAATCACTTTTAAGAAGATAATATTTCCCTCGACAATCCACAATTCGCCCTTTTATATAATGTGGCAGATAGATCTTATTTTCTGGTCTTAACATTATAAATGACAAGATGACAACCACTATTATAGACATGCATGAGGTTTTCTTATAGAAGAAATAAAGATAAGGAATCAGGAAGATCAAGAAGACCCATGAATCTTTTACAAGTATGACAAGAACAAGAAAGAGAGCATAATAAAAGAGATGATATCTTATAAACATATATAATCACGGTAGTTCAAAAATCGCTTTTCTCCAATGCCAGGAACATTCATTAAATCCTCAATCCAATTAAAGCGATTCTTTTTACGATAATCAATAATTCTTTGAGCCATCTTCTCTCCTACTCCTGAAAGTTTCTTAAAGTCTTCTTTGGTTCCATGATTCAAGGAAATAAGACCATTTCTTTTATAAGGCAGATAGATTGTCTGTTCTGCCGTTACACTGCGTTCTAATGGCAATGTATCAATGTTGGCATTCTTCTTGATTCCTACTTCCTTGATCACATCCTTCATTGTCATTCCTTCCTTAATCGCAAAGTCCCCTGTCTTTTTAAATGCTCCTTCTAAGGTAATATAGAGAGCCTTTTCTTGAGTCTGATCCATTTTAGCAGGCTGTCTATAGGAATAGATCATTGATACAATACCCAAGAGAATGAAGGCAATAAATTTTAATTTCTTCATAAATATAAAAAAAGATTTTGATTATTCATCAAAATCTCTTGGTATATGAAAGTGATCATAGGCAGCCTGCGTTGCGATTCTTCCACGATGTGTTCTTTTTATTAGACCTTTTTGTAAAAGATATGGTTCATAAACATCTTCCAATGTGACAGATTCTTCCCCGATACTTGCCGCTAAGGCTTCAAGACCAACCGGTCCTCCCTGGAATCGATTGATGATACCTAACAGGTAACGGCGATCGACGTCATCCAATCCAAGCTGGTCAACTTTTAAACGATTGAGGGCTTCTTTGGTTCTGTCTTGGGTAATGATGTCATCTCCAAAATACTGAGCAAAATCTCTGACACGTCTAAATAGCCTATTGGCAATACGTGGTGTCCCTCTCGATCGCTTAGCTAACTCGACTTTTGCTTCTTCATCCATGTTCATTCCATAGACACCGCTTGTTCTTGAAATGATCTGTGTCAGTTCATCTTGACTATAATAATCGAGCTTTGCGACGATCCCGAAACGGTCTCTTAACGGTGCGGAGATGTCTCCCGCCCTCGTTGTCGCACCTACTAATGTGAATGGTGGAAGATCAATACGTACTGAACGGGTTGTATTTTCTTTTCCGATAACAACATCTACACAATAGTCTTCCATTGCCGGATAAAGAATTTCTTCTACAACCTTATTTAATCGATGAATCTCATCGATAAACAATACATCACCAGGATTTAATGATGTAAGAATAGCGACAAGATCACCTGTCTTCTCAATAGCTGGAGCTGTTGTAATTTTAATATGCGACCCCATCTCATTGGCAATGATCATCGCCATTGTCGTTTTACCTAGTCCTGGAGGGCCGTAGAGAAGGACATGATCAAGTGATTCATCTCTAAGCTTAGCCGCCCCTACAAAGACTCTTAAATTATCTTTTAGATCTGTCTGTCCAACATATTCATCAAAAGAAATCGGTCTTAGACTACTTTCTTCATCTTCAATATGTTCATCAATATCATATACATCACGATCCATAATGCCTTTCCTTTCTTTATTTAGTCATTAAAGCTAATGCTTTCTTCACAAAGCCATTGGTATCAAGATTTTCATTTCTGATTGTCTTCATGACTTTTTCTACATCTTTCTGTTTATATCCTAATGCAACTAGCACTTCAATTGCTTCTTCATATTCTTTCGCATCTCCACTTAATGCTTCAATACGTTCAACACCATCGAACTTGCCTTTTAGATCAAGAATAATCTGCTGTGCTGCTTTTGGTCCAATGCCTGGGAAACTCTTAAGGAACTTGGCATCACTGTTTTCAATAGCCTGAATAATATCATTAACATTGCCAGTTGCCAATATAGCCACTGCACTCTTTGGTCCAATTCCTTTTACTTTAATAAGCTTTAAAAAGAGTTCCTTCTGCTCACTTGTTTCAAATCCATAAAGGCGCATATCATTTTCAGTAATACTTTGAAAAATATGAACTGTCGCTTCTTTATTTCTTGTGAAAGCATAAGGATTAGGTACATAGACAAGATAACCTATCCCATTATTATCAATAACAATATGATCACTCGCAAGTGCGACAATCAATCCTTTAATATAGCTATACATACGTATCCTCCTAGACTTCCTGTCTATTCTATCATAAATGGATACAAAAAAGTATGATGAATAATCATCATACTTAATTATAGAAATCAAATTCAAAGTCCATGATACGAATTGTATCGCCATCTTGAGCACCTGAAATACGTAATGCTTCATCGACACCAAGATTTCTCATCTGTCTAGCGAAACGCTTGAATCCATCATCTGTGTAAAGTGAAGCCATCTGTACAAGTTTTTCCACTTTTTCACCAGTGACAATCCATAAACCGTTTCCTCTATTATGGATTTCAAATGGAGGTGTATCCATTTCTTCGAATGTGTAAAGAACACTATCTTCCTCTTCTTCCATAACAGATTCAGGAGCAGTTGCCAACGTATCTGCAATAGCATATAAGATCTGATCTAAACCTTCATGAATAGGTGCAATCATTGGATAGATTTTTACATCTTCTCCTACTTTTTCCTGGAAACGACGTAAGTTTTCTTCTGATTCATCCAAGTCCATCTTATTAGCTACGATGATCTGTGGACGATTCATTAATCCATAATTGTATTCTTCTAGTTCCTTATTGATCTGAACATAATCTTCATATGGATCTCTGCCTTCGCTACCGCTCATATCGATGATATGAACAATAACACGACATCTTTCAATATGTCTTAAGAACTGATGTCCAAGACCACGTCCCTGAGATGCACCTTCAATAAGACCAGGAAGATCCGCCATAACAAATGAACGGCCATCCTTTACCTGAACAACACCTAAATTAGGGACAATAGTAGTGAAATGATAATCTGCAATCTTAGGTTTTGCCTTAGTAACAACTGAAAGGAATGTAGATTTACCAACACTAGGGAATCCTACTAATCCAACATCAGCCAATAGCTTAAGTTCGACCTTAAGATTCATCTTTTCCCCAGGTTCACCACGTTCACAGATTGTTGGAGCAGGGTTTCTAGAAGATGCAAATCTTGCATTACCTCTACCACCACGACCACCTCTACAGATTGTCGCATGCTGTCCATCTTCCACTAAGTCAGCTAATAGCTGATCAGTATCTGCATTATAAATAACAGTCCCTACAGGAACCTTGATAATAAGATCGGCTGCATCAGCACCATACATCTTTTTAGCCATACCGTTCTGTCCAGCACGAGCTTTATATTCTCTTTGATATCTTAAATCTAATAATGTTGTGAGGGAATGAGTTGCATGAAAAACAATGCTGCCACCTTTTCCGCCATCTCCTCCGGCTGGTCCACCTTTTGGAACATGGGCTTCTCGTCTAAATGCAACAACACCGTCGCCACCTTTTCCAGCTTCAGCATAGATATTAACCTGATCGATAAATTTCATTTGTTCACCTCTTTTACTTTATAATTATTTTACTGCATTATCACTAAAAAAAGAACCCCTGTTGGGATTCCTTTTCATTAAGCTTCTGGATATACAGAAACCTGTTTCTTTTTCTTTCCAACTCTTTCGTATTTAACAACACCGTCAACTTTTGCGAATAAAGTGTCGTCTCCGCCTTTACCTACGTTAGTACCTGGGAAGATTTTAGTTCCTCTCTGTCTATAGATAATAGAACCAGCTGTACAGAACTGACCATCTGATAATTTAGCACCTAAACGTTTAGATTCTGAATCACGGCCGTTCTTAGTAGAACTAACACCTTTCTTAGAAGCGAATAACTGTAAATTTAATTTGAATAACATTGTCTTATTCCTCCTCATATTTTATGTGAATGTATTGCCCATTTGATTCTTCTACACAAGCCAATGTAATCATCAAAGTCTCTAGTATTAATTGATCATCACGTGTTGCGTTATCCGTTTCAATACAGACATAACCTTCTTGCATCTCGATTGTCCCACGGTCTAAAAAACCGTACTTTGCTAATGTGTTGCACACACCAGTCACTGCAGTGCTCACGCCTGCGCAAACGAGATCTTTACCATATTCATCAGAACCAGCATGACCACTTACTGTAAGTCTTACATGATTTTGACGGCTGGTAAAATGAACCTTTATCATATTAACCTAAGATTTCTTTAACAGTTAACTTAGTATAAGGCTGTCTATGACCCTGTTTTTTATGATAATGTTTCTTTGGTTCATATTTGTAGACAGTAACCTTCTTTTCTTTACCCTGTTTTTCAACAGTAGCTGTTACAGTAGCACCAGCAACATAAGGATTACCAATCTTTACAGTCTTGTCACCAACTAATAATACTTTATCAAAAGTATATGTTTCGCCAGCTTCAACATCTAATTTTTCTACGAAAATAGTATCTCCGGCTTCAACTTTTAACTGTTTTCCACCAGTTTCAATAATTGCGTACATTGATGTACCTCCTTTTGTAAATATTCTTAGACTCGCCAACCAAGGCAGCTGATTGCTTTAATACCTTTTATGAGCGGTTGTAGCTAGAGGTCTACAACAAAAGTATACTACCATCTTTCAACTAGCTCGTCAATTGAAAATTTTAATTTTTATTGAGAATTATTGCTTAATTTTTCTAAAGCCACTCTTGGGCAGGCACGCTCATACACTTCCTGTAGTTTTTTCTTTGACACATGCGTATAGACCTGCGTTGTAGAGAGGTGGGAATGTCCCAAGAGTTCCTGTACCACCCTGATGTCCATGCCTGCATCTAAAAGATGTGTCGCAAAGGAATGACGAATAGTATGAGGATGAATTTTCTTTAGTGGATCATAGTGAGCCATTGTGCGATCGACCACATTTTCCACTCCTCTGTTTGAAAGTCTCTTTCCTCTTCTGTTGACAAAGACATAATCATGATTTTCATGATAGGCTGCCATCAATTCTCTTCTTGATGTTTCAAGATACTTTACAAGACATTCTTTGGCATAAGAATGAAATGGTACATAACGCTGCTTGTTGCCTTTCCCTTCTACAAGAAGAAGAGATTCATCAAGATGAACATTCTCTAATCTAAGATTAACAACTTCCGCACATCTTAATCCTGAAGCATACATTAATTCAAGCATCGCCTTATTTCTTACGCCCAAATCATCTTTGGTTTCAATGCTGTCAAGATACCCCATCATTTCTTCTACATAAAGAAAATCTGGATTGTGGGTTCCTGTCTTTAATGATTTAACTAATAAGAAAGGATTCATCTTGATGTCATTGTTTCTAGCAAGATACTTGAAAAAGCTTCTTAAAGAACTCAATCGATGATTGATTGTCACATGTGATAATCCTTCTGAATTCAAATAGACAAGATAGCTTCTGATGAAAAGATAATCTACTTCCTTAAAAGAAGAAAGCGACTCTCTTCTCATATAGCTAATAAAATCATTTATTTCTCTTTGATACGATTGATAAGTCAAATCAGAATATCGCTTTTGATATTTAAGATAATGCAAAAATGCATCTCTTTCTTTATTCACTGTAGTTACCTTCAATAAATGCTTTCATCTTATCAATCGCTCTTTTTGCGTAGGCATCCTTCTTTTCCTTCTTCTTCACCTTAAACTCAAGATCAGGCAAAATACCAAAGTTAGCCTTCATTGGCTGGAAGTCCGTCTTACTGGCATGAGTGATATAGTAAGCCAATGATCCCATGACAGTCTGTCTTGGGAAGACGATTGGTTCTTCATTTTTAAGATATCTTACCATATTCATACCGGCAACCATTCCGCTTTGTGCTGATTCTACATACCCTTCTACACCTGTCATCTGTCCAGCAAAGAACAGATCTTCACGATCTTTATACTGATATGTTGGTTTTAAAAACATTGGTGAATTCAAGAAGCAGTTACGATGCATAACTCCATATCTGACAATCTTGGCATTTTCCAATCCTGGAATCATATGAATAATACGATCCTGTTCTCCCCATTTCAAATGAGTCTGGAATCCCACGATATTATAAAGGCTGCCAACCGCATTATCCTGACGAAGCTGAACAACTGCTTCATCTCTTTTGCCACCATCTTTTTCAAGTCCTACTGGTTTCATTGGACCAAACAATAATGTCTGTTTTCCCCTGCGGGCCATTTCTTCAAATGGCATACATCCTTCAAAGAATTTTTCTTCATAATCATGTGGTTTCACTGTTTCTGCATTAATTAATGCATCATAGAAAGCATCAAACTGTTCCTTGTTCATTGGACAGTTGATATATTCAGCGTCCCCTTTATCATAACG
Organism: Kandleria sp.; assembly: GCF_017934775.1. Taxonomy (NCBI): domain Bacteria; kingdom Bacillati; phylum Bacillota; class Erysipelotrichia; order Erysipelotrichales; family Coprobacillaceae; genus Kandleria; species Kandleria sp. The sequence goes on from NZ_JAGBIX010000052.1 coordinate 19,020, forward strand.
TGATTTATAGTAGGCAATATCAAAGTTGATACTATCCTTCTCTACAATAGGTGCTGCTGCATCATAGAAATAGAAGTATTCTTCCATTCCTAACAGTTTAGCAATTTCTTTAGATAAGCCATCACTTGTCAAAGGTCCTGAAGCAATGATAGTAGGTCCTTCAGGAATCTTAGTTACTTCTTCATTGATGACATTAACCAATGGATGGTTCTTAATATAATTCGTTATATCTTCACTAAAGCCAAAGCGATCTACTGCTAATGATCCACCAGCGGGTACCGCATGTTTTCTGGCATATTCAATGATCAATGAATGATTCATTGTCATTTCTTCTTTTAAGACACCCACCGCATTCTTTAATCCGTCAGCTCTTAATGAATTGGAACATACAAGTTCCGCAAAAAATTCTGTTTTATGTGCATCTGTACTTTTGACAGGACGCATTTCATAAAGGTTAACAGGAATACCTGCACGAACAAGCTGATTAACAGCTTCTACCCCAGCAAGTCCTGCCCCGATTACATTTACTCTTTTTTCCATATTTATCACCGTCTTCATATTATCATGAAAAAATAGAAAAATGAACTGCAAAGCAGTCCATTATTCGTCAGTTTTCTTTGTATCTTTAATAATTGTCTTACACTTAGGATAGTTAGAACAAGCCTTAAATTCCCCAAATCGTCCTCGCTTAATGACAATCGGACTTCCACAGTTAGGACATTTTTCTCCTGTTTCCTTAGGTTCCTGTCCTTTAATGTGCTTGCACTTTGGATAATTTGAGCACGCTTCAAACATACCATAGCGTCCTCTCTTATAGACCATAGGGCTACCACACTTAGGACATGTTTCCCCAGTTGGTTCTCCGGTCTTGTCATTTTCATCCTTCTTGATGTATTTACATTCAGGGAAATTTGAACAAGCTACAAATTCTCCATAGCGTCCTTTACGTACGACAAGATCTCCACCACATTCAGGACATTTTTCTCCTGTTTTCTTTGGTTCAATCTTTTCCATGCCATCATATGCTTTTTCTAGAAGTGGTTCAAACTTTTCTTCGAACTTAGAGATCGCATTGACATAGGTATCCTTTCCGTTCGCAATTTCATCCAAGGCATTTTCCATGTAAGCTGTGTATTCTACATTGATGATAGAATCAAAATATTCAAGCAGTTTCTTATTAGTAAGAATGCCTGATTCAGTAGGAATGAATGACTTATTGTCAATCTGTACATAGTCTCTTGTCACGATAGTATCAATGATTGAGGCGTATGTAGATGGACGACCAATTCCTAATTCTTCAAGTTCTTTAATCAGCTTCGCTTCAGTATAGCGTGCTGGTGGTTTAGTGAAATGCTGCTGTTTATCAATATCAGTTGAAGTTAATACTTCCTCTTCTTTTAAAGCTGGCAATACTTCATTGCTTGCTTTTTCATATTGACCATAGACTCTTAAGTAACCATCAAACTTCATTACGCTTCCTGATGCATTGAATTTGTAGTCATTATTATCAAGAACAATTGAAGTCGCATCCATTTTTGCTGGTGCCATAAGTGATGCCATAGCACGTGCGTATATTAATGAATAAAGCTTAAACTGTTCAGCACTTAAATATTCCTTAACACTCTCAGGTGTTCTCTTGATGCTAGTTGGACGAATCCCTTCATGGGCATCCTGAACATTTTCAGTCTTCTTAGAAACCTTAGCACGACCAACGTACTCTTTACCATATTTTTCTGTAATATAGTCTTTTGCTTCTGCCACAAACTCGGGTGCTAAACGAATGGAGTCCGTTCTCATGTAGGTAATAAGACCGACAGTATCTTCTCCTAAATCAATACCTTCATAAAGCTTCTGAGCAATGGACATTGTACGCTTTGCCTTGAAGTTAAGTTTAGAAGAGGCTTCCTGCTGTAATGTAGAAGTAATGAATGGCGCTTTAGAATTTCTCTTCTTAACGCTCTTCTTTAATGATTCAACAGTAAAATCTTTTGACAATGAATCAAAGATCTTCTGTGCTTCTTCTCCATTCTTGATTTCACATTTCTTAGTCTTATGTTTTGTAAGCTGAGCTTCAAATTTTGTATGATCTTTTTCAAAAGACGCTGTGATATTCCAATATTCTTCTGGTACGAACGCCTTGATTTCTTCTTCTTTTTCACAGATTAATCTTAATGCTACTGACTGTACACGTCCTGCTGATTTCGATTTGATCTTTCTTTGTAATAATTTAGAAAGCTTAAAACCGATGATACGATCTAGAACACGTCTTGTTTCCTGAGATTTTACAAGATTCTGATCAATCTTTCTTGGATGTTCCAATGCCTGTGTAATTGCATTTTTAGTAACCTCATGGAATTCAATACGGTTATTTTGATCCATATCAATATCAAGAACCTGTGCCAAATGCCAAGAAATCGCTTCTCCCTCACGATCGGGATCGGTTGCGAGATAGACATAGTCAGCATCTTTTACATATTTCTTTAATTCTTTCACTACATCTTTTTTCCCTCTACTAATAGAGTAGTTAGGAGCATAATCATTTTCTAGATCAATACCAAGACCGCCTTTTCCTGTCGTTGCTAGATCTCTAATATGCCCTTTAGAAGATGTAACAATGAAATCTTCCCCTAAATATTTAGCAATAGTTTTTGATTTAGATGGTGATTCCACAATGACGAGATTTTTCATGTGTATCGCCTCCTTACGCTTTCCTATTATTAAACATTTAACAAATATTTGTCAACATTAATATAGCTCTTCAATAATATCTTCACCTTTCAAAACAATCTTTGCACCTTGTGCAATAAGCTCATTGCAGCCCTGTGGATCATCTATTCTTCCTGGTACTGCCAATACATCTTTTCCCTGTTCTAACGCAAATCCTACCGTAATCATCGTACCGCTTTTTCGATGTGCTTCCATGACAACCACTTTTGAAGAAAGGCCGGATATCAATCTGTTTCTTTTTGGAAAACAATCTTTTCTTGGCATCATATCTAATGGATATTCAGAGATGACAAGTTCATTTTCTTTCATCTGACGATACATCTCTTCATGTTTTTTAGGATAGCAATAATCAATCCCACTGCCAAGAACAGCACAGGTACGAAGATGATTCCTCATCGCTTCACGATGACACTCTCCATCAATGCCAATGGCCATTCCTGAAATGATAGTGATCTCTTCATGAGATAGCTGATTAATCAATGTTTGTGTCGCTTTTCTCCCATAACAAGAAGGATGACGGGTACCGATCATGCCGATACATTTCTTATTAAGTATCTTTAAATCTCCATAATAAAACAATACAAAAGGTGGACAGGTAATCTCTTTAAGCTGATCAGGATAATCTTCACTGATAATAGTCGTGTACTTGCTTTTTACCTTTGAAAGCATCCTCTTCTTATCTTCCTCTTCCACATATTCCTTTTCTTCTAAAGCTTTTAAAATAAGATCAAAATCTCCGTTGTACTTTAATGCAAAATAAACAAGTATTTCTTCCATATGTCATTTTTACCATCACTCATCTTTATAAGAAAGCTCTTTTATAAACATTCTTTGTTTCTTTGGCGTTAACAATAAACCAATAAGGCTTGCCCCAATAATCATGTAAGATAATTGATCGTTAGTAGAAACAACATAGATATGTTCTCCATTATTATTCCATAAAGAAAAAGAACATGATTTGATAGCCTTGATCATTTTCACATTCTTCTTTTCTCTTATTTCTTTAGCTAGATTATCAATGTAGACATAGTCTTTTTCTGATAAAGGATAGACCAAGAAATAACGCATACATATGTAATAATAGTTTCTTTTCTTATAATAGATAACGAATTCTTTATTGTCTAATATTTTAAGATAAAGTAGACAACTCATGGTGTAACCTCCTATTATCTTTATTCATAAAAAGAGGCCTTTTTTCTCATAAAAAAACTGATCTTGATAGATCAGTTTAATGTGTAGTGATAACACCCATAACTCCTAGTAGCAACACAAGAATACCAAGAATGATACGATACCATCCGAAGACCTTGAAGTCATGTTTTTTGATATAGGCCATCAAGAACTTGATGATCACCATTGATACCGCAAATGATACAACACATCCAATAATTAAAGTAATAAGCTGTGTTGAAGTGAAGGCAAAACCGAATTTTACCATCTTTAATAGACTTGCACCAAACATGACTGGAATAGCAAGGAAGAATGTAAATTCTGCTGCTACTGTTCTTGATACACCAATCATTAAAGCTCCGACAATAGTCGCACCTGAACGAGATGTACCAGGAAAGATTGCGGCAATAAGCTGGAACATACCAATAAGGAAAGCTGTTTTCCCATTGATTGCTTTTAAAGAACGAACACGCGGTTTCATATCTTTATTTTTATTTTCTACAACGATGAAAGCAACACCAAATACAATTAATGCGATTGAGACGCATAGTGGGTTATAGAACCATTTTTCAAATAGTTCATCGAAGAGAATACCAACAATGGCAGCTGGTACACAGGCTACAAGGATCTTTAGCCATAGGTCGATGATTTCAAAATCAACATAGCGCTTGATACCTTCTTCTTCCTGTTTATTTCTAAATGGCCAAATTTCATTCCAGAAAATAACGACAACGGCCATGATTGCTCCTAACTGGATCACCACTTCAAACATGCTGTAGAAGTCTGCTCCGAGCATTTTTTTCATATTAAGAAATGATTCAAGAATAATCAGATGACCTGTTGAACTTACTGGTAGCCATTCTGTAATTCCTTCTACAATTCCAAAGAATAGGCTTAATAAATATGTAATCATATGCTTTCTCCTTATAAATGATATGTTTACTATACCACTTCTTTAACATTAATCAACATCATTAAAATCAAATAAAGATAATTGTTCATTAAGTACTTCTTGAACTGGCGCAAAAGATTTTCTGTGAATTGGTGTAACCCCATATTTTCTAAGTGCCTCTTTATGTGCTTTTGTGACATATCCTTTATGCTTTTCAAAGCCGTATTCTGGATATTTTTTTCCATATTCTTTCATTAGTCGATCTCTTGTCACTTTGGCTAAAATGCTTGCTGCAGCAATCGATTGTGACTTGCTGTCGCCTTTGACAATTGCTTCATGTGGAAGCTCATTTCCTAATGGCATAGCATCTGTCAATGCGAAATCAGGTTTCTTGTCAATGCTTCTGATAATGCGTAGCATCCCTTCTTTTGAAGCCTGATAGACATTAAGTGAATCAACTTCTTCTACATCAATTATTTCTATTTTATAAGCTAAAGCATTTTCTATGATAATATCAAATAATGCTTCTCTTTTCTTTTCTGTTAATTTTTTTGAATCATTAATGCGTTCATCATAGTAATCTTCTGGAAAAATGACACCTCCAACAACAAGAGGTCCAGCCATTGGACCTCTTCCTGCTTCATCTAATCCTATGATTGTATGGTAGCCTAATGTTCTTGCTTTCTTTTCAAATTCAAGTCTTTCACACATTTGGTCTTTCCCATGATACAGATCCAAAAGCACCATCAAATAAATCCTTAAAGAATAGATCCATGACTCTTTCGTAATCTGTTTCTCCTCTCACTTTCTTAAGATGTCTCACTTTAGCAATCTGTTCAAATACTGGAAGTACCCAGTCTTCCTGTTCATCAAATGATAAATCATAACGCTCTTTAAGAGCTGATGGATAGTACTTATTTAAATATGAGATTGCATAGATGAATAGATCATCTCGAGGAAGAATATCTAATTTGATTGAACCAATCAACGCTACGTTCTTGGCAATCTGTTCATCTGTATATTTTGGAGCTAATACGCCCGGTGTATCAAAGAGTTCAAAATCTTTGTCCACCCTGATGATCTGCTGTGCCTTAGTGACACCTGGTCTATTGCCGGTGACAGCTGCTTTTCTTTTAGCGAGCTGATTGATAAATGTAGATTTCCCTACATTAGGCACACCGATCACCATTGCACGAATAGCTCTTGGCTTTAAGCCTCTGCTTCGTTCTTTTTCCATTTTTTCACGAAGTACCAGCTTACATTTATTGATAATCTTTTTATATTCATTAAAGCTTTTTAGATTGACTGTCATTGCTTCGTAGCCTTGTTTCTTAAAAGCATCAATCCACAATTCAGTCACCTGATTGTCTGCTAAATCTTTTTTCGTCATAACAATCAGTCTTGGCTTGTTTTTAATAATACGATCAAATGTCCTATTCTTTGAAGAATATGGTGCTCTAGCGTCTACAAGTTCAATAACAATATCAATAAGTTTGATCTTGCTTTCAATTTCTCGTTCTGCTTTCGCCATATGACCAGGATACCATTGTATTTGTGCCATATTACTCAGTCCTTCCCATTTTATTGAATGGATAAAGTATAATTCCACCTCTTGCCTTAAAATCTTTTATTGTAAAAGTACCTAAAGCACGAGAATCTACAGAGTTAAGTCGATTATCACCTAACACATAGTATTCTCCCTTTTTAAGAGTGACTTTAAAATTATTAGTAAAAAGTGGACTTTCCATTTCTCTTTTCTTTTGTTCCTTAAAACTTTGATCTAAGAACGTTTCCTTCACATATTTCCCATTGACATAGAGTTTATCGTTCTTATATTCAATTGTTTCTCCAGGTAAGCCAATAACCCTTTTAATAATTGTCTCTTTCAGTGTTTCAGAGCTTAAAACAACTATATCAAAACGTTTAATGACACTAAAATCTCTAGACATAATCGCAAATTCTCCATCCTGTAATGTGGATTCCATCGATGTCCCGCTGACAGTCACGGGCAACAAACAGGATCTCACCAGTACTACAAGGGCAAGAACCGCAATTACTGCTATAACTTTCTTTTTCATTAATAAACCTCTACTTTCAAAGAGAAAAAAAGAATGGAGGATATCTCCCCCATTCTTTCTTATTTACGTAATTCTTTAATTCTAGCTGCTTTACCAGATAAGTTACGTAAGTAATGTAATTTAGCTCTACGTACTTTACCGATCTTAGCTACTTCAATATGATCAATAATTGGTGAATGAATTGGGAATACTCTTTCTACACCTACACCGTAAGAAATTTTTCTAACAGTGAATGTTTCACCAATACCTTTACCTTTTTTTGCGATACAAACACCTTCAAATAACTGAACACGTGATTTGTTACCTTCCTGAATAGTTACGAATACTTTTAAAGTATCACCAGGTTTGAAAGTTGGAATATCACTTCTTAACTGGTTTTTTGTGATCTGATCTACTAACTGCATGTTCATGATCAATTTTCCTCCTATTATATCAATTGTAGTCTTGGAAGTTCATGATGTATCATCAGCGGAGCTTCTGTGTCATACGACTTAGGTATAATAACATCTTTTATCACGGATATCAATAATTTTCTTTTATTTCTTCCAGTAATTTTAATTCTTCTTCTGTAAATGTTCTACCTTCCAATAAATCAGGTCTTCTGATCATTGTACGTCTTAATGATTCCTTTAATCTCCACTTGCGAATATTTTCATGATGACCAGAAAGCAGTACCTCTGGAACACGTGTTCCATCATATTCTGCAGGATGCGTATACTGTGGATACTCTAATAGCCCATTGGAGAATGAATCATCTTCATGGCTGGATTGTCTGATTGCCCCATGCAATAATCTAATAATCGCATCACTTATGACCATGCTAGAAAGTTCTCCACCAGTAAGAACATAATCACCGATGGATACTTCCATATCCACATAGTCCCTGATTCTTTCATCGAATCCTTCATAATGACCGCAAATAAAGATAATATGTTTTTCATTTGAAAGATCTACAGCCATCTTCTGAGAAAATGTCTGTCCCTGTGGGGACATAAGAATGACTAGTGAATCATCGGTTGTGATCGTTTTAAGACAATCAAGCAAAGGCTGGCACATCAGTACCATACCCTGACCTCCGCCATATGGTGTATCGTCAACACTTTTATGTCGATCTAAAGCAAATTCACGGAAATCATGAATTTCTACTTCTACTACACCTTTTTCTATAGCTCTTTTAATAATGGATGTATGAAGGAAACCTTCAAACATCTCTGGGAACAAGGATAGAATATCAATCTTCATTGATAAATCCCTCAATCAATTCTACATCAATTCTTTTGTTTTCTACGTCTTTATTTTTAATAAAGGCATCTACATAAGGAATCATAATATCTTTTCCATTATGATTGACCACAAGAAGATCTTGTACTCCCTGATTATAGAAGTCACTGACTGTACCGATAAGTACACCCTTATCGTAGACTTCACAATCAATAAGGTCACTTGCCCAGATTTCATCATCTTCTAATGTGATATCTTCCTTATTGGCATATAACATGAGACCTTTGTATTTTTCTACGAGATTGATATCTCTCATATCGACAAATGAAATCATATCAAATCCTTTATGTACACGATGAGAATCTATCTCAAATGAAAGTGTTTCTCCGTGATACTGAAGAAAGACATGTGCACCTTTCGCAAAACGTTCATCTGGGAAATCAGTCATGGCTTTTACCTTAAGTTCTCCCTTAATACCGAACGTATTGACAATCTTACCAACTTTTACTTTGTTTTCCATATCGTTACACCTCGTTATCTTTATGATATACAAATTTTTAGAAAATGAAAATGACTTTTCCTATTAATAAAAAATAGGATGTGTAAATACGCATCCTATTCTTCACCATAAGATTCAAATTTGATATCCAGATGCTTATTGTTTAATCGTCCAGCAACAGACATCATTCTACGAATAGAATTAGCCATTACACCTTTACGACCAATAAGTTTTGAAATATCATTGTGATCAGCATAAACATAAAGAACAATTGTGTCTTCATCTAATGAAGGCATTTCTCTGACTTCAAGATGATCTTTGTTATTGACTAACTCAACACAGATATCTTGTAATGTTTTTACATAATCCATAATTATTTTGCCTTTTTAGATTCAGCGAATTCTTTAATGATTCCTTCTCTAGATAAGATGTTCTTAACTGTATCAGAAGGCTGAGCACCATTTCCTAACCAAGCTAAAACGTTTTCTCTCTTGATAGTTACTTTAGCTGGGTTCTGTCTTGGATCATATGTTCCTAATTCTTCGATGAATCTACCATCTCTAGGCATTCTAGAGTCAGCTGCTACGATTCTATAGAAAGGAGATTTCTTACGTCCCATTCTTTTTAATCTTAATTTTACTGCCATGTATATTTCCTCCGTAAACTAATTTTTATTTTTATGACTCAATCATAATAACATATAAAAATGAAGTGTCAAGTACTTTTACTTAACACTTTCATTTTTTATCTCTTTTTCTTCTTTTTATGACGTACTTTCTTACGGTTAGGGTTTGGATTATAACCGCCATTATGCTGTGGTTTTTGTGTTGGCATACCTGTCATAGGATCAATATTAGAGAACTGCTTCATCATCTTTTTAGCCTGTTCAAACTGTTTTAATAGTCTATTGACATCTGCAACAGTCTTCCCAGCCCCTTTTGCAATTCTTTCTCTTCTTCTCATATTGATGATTTCTGGATGCTGACGTTCCTGCATTGTCATTGAGTAGATCAATGATTCAGTTTCTTTTAATCTCGCATTAGAATCTTCATCAGAGAATTTAGGTAATTTAGGCATACCTGGTACCATCTTTAATAAGCCAGAAAGTGGACCTAATTTTTTAAGCTGGTGCATCTGATCTAACATATCGTTAAGATCAAATGTTCCTGATTTCATCTTGTTGAAAGCTTTCATGCTTTCTTTTTCATCATAGACATCCTGAACCTTTTCTACTAAGGAAACAACATCCCCCATACCTAAGATTCTTTCTGCCATACGATCAGGGTAGAATAATTCAATCTGATCTAATTTTTCACCAGTACCGATATACTTGATTGGTACATGAGTTAAATAACGAATAGAGATAGCTCCCCCACCACGAGAGTCACCATCTAATTTTGTAAGAACTGCACCGGTAATGCCAAGCTGTTCATTGAAGCTTGATGCCACATTGGCAATTTCCTGACCTGCCAATGAATCGACAACCAATAGGATTTCATCAGGATTAGCAATACCCTTTAATTCTTTAAGTTCTTCCATTAGTTTCTGATCAATCTGAAGACGACCAGCAGTATCGATCAAGATGACATCATTGCCATCAGCTTCCGCTTTAGCTAAAGCGTTCTTTACAATCTGTTGTGCAGATACATCCACACCTTCACTATATACTGGAACATCTACCTGTTCACCAATAGTCTTTAACTGTTCTACAGCGGCTGGACGATAAATATCAGCAGCAACCAATAATGGTTTCTTATGATTCTTTTCTTTAATATACTTAGCAATCTTACCAGTTGTAGTTGTTTTACCTGAACCCTGAAGACCTACCATCATTACAATTGTAGGCTTCTTAGAGAAATCTACAGTAGAAACATCTGTACCAAGTAATTCTACTAATTCATCATGGACAATCTTAACAACAACCTGTCCTGGCTTTAATGAGCCAAGAACATCCTGTCCTAATGCTTTTTCCTTTGTATTTTTAATAAAGTCTTTAACGACTGTAAAGTTGACATCTGCTTCAAGTAACGCTAAACGTATTTCACGAAGCATCTCGTCCATATTTTCTTCTGTTAATCGATCTTGACCTCTGACCTTTTTCAAGGTTTCAGAAAGTCTATCCGTTAAGGATTCAAAAGCCATAATTAACCTCCTAGATTCTTCTCAGCATTTCAAGATATTCTTCTATCTCGTCACAATCTTTTGTACTTTCCTGCTCGATTTTATCTATAAGCGCCATGCGTTCTTTATGCTTTTCAAGCAGCTGAAGCTTTTCTTCATAACGCTCCATGCTCTTTAAAGCTCTTCTTAGATTATCATAAACTGCATTTCTTGATACACCTAGATCATCCGCAATTTCTGATAGCGAAAGATCTTCTTCATAATAAAGTTCAAGATATTCCTTCTGCTTATCCGTCAGCATCTCTTTATAACAATCCATCAATAGAATCACATGTTCTTTTTTTTCTAATAAGTCTTCCACGAAAATCATTCCCCCATAAGATCATGACATAATCCGTAGATATACTGTTCTAGATCAAATTCCTGAAGATCATTCATAGATTCTCCAAGTCCGATGAACTTCACTGGAATATTTAAGCTATCTTTAATAGAAAGCACAATACCACCTTTAGCAGTTCCATCCATCTTTGTTAAAACGATACCTGTGATATCAGTAATTTTCGCAAACTCTTCGGCCTGATTGACACCATTTTGTCCAGTTGTCGCATCAATGACAAGAAGTGTTTCATGAGGACCTTCTGGAATTGTCTTCTTGATGATACGATTCATCTTCTCAAGTTCTTTCATTAATCCTACTTTATTTTGAAGACGTCCTGCTGTATCACAGATCAATACGTCAACCCCAGCTTCTTTAGCCTGTTTTACACCATCAAAGATAACGGAAGAAGGATCTCCACCTTCTTTTCCCTTGATACAAGTAATACCAAGTCTATTGGCCCATACATCAAGCTGATCAATAGCACCTGCTCTAAATGTATCTCCAGCAGCCACCATGACGCTCTTGCCTTCTTCTTTCATCTTATGAGCAAGCTTAGCAATCGTTGTTGTCTTACCAGCTCCATTGACACCTACCATCAAGATGACAGTTGGTCCCTCTTTGGCATAATTGATCTTTGTGGTCATATAAGAATCATTTGCATAGATCACGAACATCTTATCTACGATGATATCATTGATCATTTTTGGATCCTTAATATTTTCAATTCTTACTTCTTTCTTGATTTCATCAACAATGGTCATAACCATGTTGACGCCAACATCACTCATGATAAGGATGTTTTCTAATTCTTCAAAATAATCATCATCGATTTCACGATAACGTGCTGCCAATGAATTAATTTTATCTGAAAAAGAAGTTGATGATTTATCAAGACCAGCTACATATTTCTCATTCTGTTTTGTAGACTTTCCTACAAAAGTCTCTTTAATCTTGCTGAATAATCCCATAAAATTCCTCCTTTATCCATTTGTGCCTACAGCCTCTTTCAATTGTACGCTCACTAGCTTAGTAACGCCTTTTTGCTGCATGGTCGCACCATATAACAGATCACATTCCGCCATAGTCCCCTCTCTATGCGTAACAACCACAAACTGTGTCTTATCAGAGAACTGTCTTAAATACTTTGCAAATCTTTCTACATTGGCAATATCCAAGGCAGCTTCTACTTCATCAAGAATACAGAGCGGTACAGGTCGTACACTAATAATCGCAAATAGACAACTTAAGGCAATCAAAGCATTCTCCCCTCCGGAGAAAGAATGAAGCTTTGCGGATTTGCCCGGTGGCTGCGCTTCTATTTCAATACCCGTCTCAAGAATATTGGATGGATCACTGTAATGTAATGACGCATGTCCCCCGCCGAACAAATATCTAAACACCTCATTGAATTGTACATTAATTGCTTCAAAAGTGGAAGTAAACTTTTCAATCATGATATGATCCATATCATCAATAGCCTTCAACAGGCTATCTTGAGCCTTGATTAATTCAAGTCGATTATTGTTTAATTCCTCATAACGTGAAGATACTTCATTGTATTGTTCAATAGCTTCCACATTGACGTTTCCTAATGAGGCAATACGCTGACGAAGATCACGTACACGATCTTTGGCACTATCAATTTCTAGATCTTCTCTTGAAATAGATTGTGCATGTTCATAAGTCATCTTGTATTCATCATTAAGTCTCATGAGATAGTTTTCAATCTCTGATTCAAGCTTTGTTTTCTTGATTTTCTGATTTGTAAGTTCATGTTCAAGATCCTTAAGCTCACTTCTTAACTGCTTTAACAATGAATCAATCGCTTCTTTATCATTGACATAACCCATACGAATTTCACGCTTTGTCGCAATGTCTTCTTTGAGTTTATCACGTAATCTTTTGGCTTCATTTAATTCATCAATCAATTTAGAAGACGTTGATCCTGAAGACAGGTCTTCAAGTTCCACTGACTCATGTGTCAATGCTTCATATTCACTTTTTCTAAGTCCCAATTCATTTTTCTTGTTTGTCGCCACAAGTTCCAATTTTGCATAGGACATCTGCTTTTGCATGAGAGCCTGACTTAACTCTCTGCCAAGATCTTCACTTTCATGCAAGAGAATTCGTTTTTCATTAAGTGAATGTTCTTCATTTTTGATCTTCTCTTCAATTTTCTCTAATTCTCTTTTCGCTATAAAAGGAGAATGTGCTTTATGCAATGATCCACCTGTCAATGAACCACCGACATTGATGACATCACCTTCACAAGTAACCACCTTATAGCGATGATGAATATCTTTCGCAATCATCGTTGCATGATCCAATGAATCTGCCACAATGATATGTCCTAATTGATTCAAGATCACATTTTCAATATCACTTGGATAATTTACAAAATCACTCATGACACCTAAGTATCCCGGCATCGCTTCAACGACCATTTTATGATCCCTTAAGCTTCTAGGTTTCATTGTTTTCTTAGGCATAAATGTTGCTCTACCAGCCTTATTGTGACGAAGGAAACTGATAGCCTTTTTCGCATCATCTTCTTCATCGGTAATAATAAACTGATGTGCCCCACCAAGCGAAACACTTAAAGCTGTCTCATACCCCGGTTCACTTTCACAAAGATCACCAATGGTTCCTCTAATTCCAGATAGCGAAGCTTTCGCTTTTAAAATGGCACGAACACCCTGACTATATCGTGAATGATTTTCTATTTCATCCTTAAGTCTTTCTCTTGTCGCACGAGATTGATGTAAAGCAATATTCATATCTTCAATGCTTTTTCTAAGCTGATCTTTCTTTTTCCCATTATCAGCCTGTCTTTTTGTCAATGCATCCTTTTCTTCCTTTAACACGTTTAAACGTGCTACACGGTCATTATATTCACTAATGACATCCTGAAGGATGGCTTTTAGACTGTCTATCTTTTCTTCTAGATGCTTCTGGTTATCACTTTCCAATAAATGTTTTCTATTGGCATCAATTTCTACTTTCTGTGTCTCTAGATTTGTCACATTGTTCATAGCTACAAGAAGCTTTCCTTGTAACGTATTGATCTCTTGATCTAAAGCATACATCTTTTTAGAAATCTCTTCACTTTGATGATCTCTAACAACCATGCCACTTTCTTTTGTTGCTTGCATCTGTGTTAATTCATCAAGTGATGCATTGAGTTTCTTTAAAGTAAAAGAATGGTCTTTGATCATCTTGACAAGAACGGATACTTCAATATCCTGAAGTTCTTCTTTAAAAGATAAATAACGTTCAGCCTTTTCTTTTTGTCTTCTTAAAGGGCCAATCTGTTTTTCTAGCTCATTGACGATATCCTCTGCTCTTTCTAGATTATGAGTCGTACGTTCTAGCTTATTTACAGATTCTCTCTTTCTTTTCTTATATTTTGCTACACCGGCAGCCTCTTCAAAAAGAACACGTCTTTCTTCTGGCTTAGATGAAACAAAAGCACTGATGCTATTTTGGGAAATGATTGATAATGAACCTTTACCTAAACCAGAGTCCATAATCAAGTCAGTAATATCCTTTAATCGACATGGCTGGCGATTGATAAAATATTCTGCCTCTTTATCAATACGATACAATCGTCTTGTGATTTCTACCTCGTTAGCATCATATTCAAGATGATGATCTTCATTATCAAAAACCAAAGTCACTTCCGCAAGATTTTGCGGTTTACGATCCTCGGATCCTGAAAAGATCACATCCGTCATAGCGTCACCACGCATTGCTTTAGCAGACTTCTCACCAAGAACCCAGCGAATGGCATCTGTAATATTCGATTTTCCACATCCGTTTGGACCAACAATGCCATTGATGCCCTGCTTGAACTCAATCACACTCTTATCCGCAAACGATTTGAACCCTTGGAGCTCTACTCTTTTTAAATACATGTGCGCTATCCTTTCTTAAATTTAACAATGCCCTCTTCAACACTTTCAATACGTGCGAGAGCTTCAATACGATAACCTTTCTCTTCAAATGGCTTTCTGCCATTCATAAATGCTTTTTCAATAACGATTCCTGCACCTACGCATGTTCCACCAGCTTTTTCCACTAGTGAAATCATCCCCTTAAGGGCGGCACCGTTGGCTAGGAAATCATCAATAAGAAGAATACGTTCTCCCTTTTTAATATAGCGTCCATCTAGACAAGCTATATAGTCCTTGTTTTTAGTAAAAGAGTGTACTTTTTCCTCTAGCATATTCTTGCTAGTAATAGCACTCTTTTCTTTTTTTATATAGACTACAGGCACATCATCAAAATATAGTGAAACAATTGCAGCAACCGCGATACCGCTTGTTTCCATAGTTACTATCTTATCAATAGAAACATCATGAAAATGCTCTTTAAAGGCTTCACCAATCTTCTTTAATAGCTTTATATTAATCTGATGATTTAAGAAATGATCCACTTTTACAATATCAGGAGCAATCACTTCTCCCTTTTGAATATATTCTTCTAATTCTTTCATCTTAATCCTTTCTATTAACAATGAGCTTATTGACATAACTCTTTGTAGAAAGAGGCATCTTTATAGTAAAGACTGAACCTACATCCTCTTCGGAAGTTACATCAATCTTAAAGCCATGCAAAGCAATAATTCTTGAAACAATTGATAAGCCAAGTCCATTTCCTTCAACAGCTCTTGATTTATCATCTCTATAAAAACGTTCAAAGATATGAGAAATCGTCTCTTCTGACATACCAATACCAGTATCATGAATCAATACGCTGATATCTTTTCCCCATCTTTTTACTTCCACAGTGACAACACCGTGTTCTTCTGTATATTTAATTGCATTATTAATAAGATTGATCCATACCTGTTCCATACGTGATTCATCTGCTTCAATAAAGATTTCACCTTTAGGTTTAATAAATTCAATCTCAATATCCTTAGATAATGCGGAATAATCCTGAGTTTCAATGACTCTATTTAACTGATCAATCAAGGAATATTCATGTATATCAAGCTTTGTGTCTTCTCCTTCAAGAAGTGTCAGCTGCAGCATATTCTTTGATAAAGTAGAAAGACGCTGCGAATTGCTTGAAATAATGGATGCATATTTCTTTCTTTGATCATCAGGAAGATTTTCCGATTTCAAAATATTCGCAAATCCTGAAATAGCAGTTAATGGTGTCTGGAACTCATGAGAGACATCACTAATAAATTGTTGCCTTGTCTCTTCCTGTTTTGCAAGCTGAATAGCCATCTGGTTAAAGGCATTATAAAGCTTGCTGATCTCATCTTCTCCAGCATAGTTGACTCTGACTCTATAGTTCCCCTTTATAAGCTCATTAGTAGCCTTAGTTAAATTGGAAATAGGTTTCACAATAAAGTCTGAGATAATCAAGAAAACAACACTGCCGACAAGTAGAAGAATGAGTCCTGAAACAATATAGGATGTCACAAAAGTAGACTTCTCTAACGTATTGTCTCTTTGTACACTGATAACATAGCGTATTCCTTCTATTTCATATGTCTTTGCATAAGCGACAAGAGAAGAAGTATTTGTGGTCTTCTTCCCATTAATAACCGAAAGCATCGCTTTCTTTTCTGCTTCACTAAATCGTGATTTTTTATTCATATGACCATAGGTCTTATCGATATTTTCATTGTAGATATTAAATGACATTTCAGAGGATTGAGAGTAGTCACTTAATACACTCTTTTGATCATTAGGACCAACAAGTTCAATAAGATCCGCAATATGCTTGCTGGCACGTTCCAATTCAGAGTAAGCAATCTGATTGGTATTATCATCCGTTCTTCTTATCGCAAAGAATCCTGCTAATAAGAATGAAACAAGAATGGTCATAAAAAATGCAAAATAGAGTCTTCCATAAATGGATTTCATTATTCTACCTCAAGCTTGTATCCTAATCCTCTGACTGTGACAACCTTGAATCCTGGAAGATCTCTAAGATTTTCTCTAATTCGTTTTATATGTACATCTACAGTACGATCAAATCCTTCATAATCCATTCCCCAGATTTTTTCAATCAGCTGTTCTCTTGTAAAAATCTGGTTAGGGTTCTTCGCAAGTTCAAAAACAAGTTCAAATTGTTTTAATGGCAGATGCAGCGCTTCATCTTGATATCTGATTTCATACTTATCACCATCAAAAACAACATCACCAATTGTGACAATATTGCTTGTATTGATACTATAGCGTTTTAAGATTACACGTACACGCGCTAAAAGCTCTTCAGGATCAAATGGCTTTGTGACATAATCATCAATGCCAAGATTAAATCCTCTGAGTTTATCTTTTGTCTGTGATTTTGCGGTTAACATAATGACCGGAATATCCTTATACTGTCTCATCTCTTCAACAAGTTCAAAGCCATCCATACCTGGCATCATGACATCCACAAGTGCTAAATCAACATATTGGTTTTCAATAATTTCAATAGCTTTTTCTCCATTAGCTGC
The DNA here is from genome assembly GCF_017934775.1 of Kandleria sp. Taxonomy (NCBI): domain Bacteria; kingdom Bacillati; phylum Bacillota; class Erysipelotrichia; order Erysipelotrichales; family Coprobacillaceae; genus Kandleria; species Kandleria sp. Next base: position 36,567 of record NZ_JAGBIX010000052.1, read on the forward strand.
TTCAATACATTCAAAACCAGCTTTATCTAAATAAAAGCGAACAAGCTCTCTAATGCTTGCTTCATCATCTACAATCATAATTTTGGATTTCACTGCATTCACCACCCATTCTAGTGTATTATACCATAATCACTATTTTTTGCCTATGACAAATCCCGGTTTTAACAACCACATTCCTGCGCTTTTTTCAGTGCTTTTATAAGTTCAGGAAGCTCATCAAACGATGAGAGCTTAGCCCCGCTTGCCAACGCATGACCGCCCCCGTTAAACTGTGCTGCCACCTCATTGATTGCAGTCTTTCTAGAACGAATGCTGACGCGGATATTATTGTCTTTTGTATTTTCAGTAATAGCCATCCAGATATCAAACTCCTTGATATTAGAGAGCGTATTAACATAATTAGAACCTTCTTCTCGAGAGATTTCTAATTCTTTTAGATCTTCATCTTTAAGAACATAATAAGCAATACGTCCCTCTTTTACATAATGATTCAAGATAAATCTTGTCACATTAAGATCCTTTTCTTCACGAAGATACATATCCTGATAAATAGCTTCAATATCAATACCGCTTTCTAGTAGATAGCTAGCTGCTTCAAAAGTCTTAACACCGGTATTTCTATAAAGGAATCGGTTAGAATCACCGATGATACCAATATATAAAGCACGTGAAGCTTCCTTATTAAGCGTAAAGCCTTCTTCTTTAAAAAGAAGAGAGACAATCTGTGCACATGAGGATGCGGATACATCTTCAATATTAATGTCTCCATATGAATCTACTACAATATGATGATCAATCTTAATGACATATTCACATAAAGAAAGATCTCCATCAACACGTTCCTTGTTGGCAGTATCTAATACAATACCAAGACTCTTTTCATCTCTTATTTCTTCTCTTTCTTCATTGATGAACATTGGTGCAAGCGTACTTGTAAATTCGCCCATCAAGACGACATGCTTGCTTGGAAAATGTTCCTTAATAAAATGATAGAAACCAAGCTGGCTTCCAAATGCATCCATATCTGGATTGACATGTCTATAAAGAAGGATCTGAGAGTAATCCTGTATTTTTTTAATTATTTTATCCATAAACTAACCTCCACTAGCATATTATCATACCTACCATAAAAAAACAAAAAGAGCTAACGCTTACGCGTTAAGCTCTTATAGATTCAATAATCTAACTGTATCTCTGGCAATCATCACTTCTTCGTTTGTAGGAATTACATAAACATCTACCTGAGAATACTGATTTGAAATCAATCTGTTGCCGCTCTTTCTTTCTACATTGGCTTTTTCATCTAGGAATACCCCTAATGCTCTTGAGCAGTTATCGATGATCAAACGTCTTAAATAAGCCGCATTTTCACCTACACCGGCAGTAAATGCGATTGCATCAAGACCGCCCATTTCTACAAAGTATTCACCAATATACTTAGAAACAATACGAGCATAAAGCAGTGAAGTAAACAATGCACGTTCAGATTGTTCCTTAGTAGCCTTACCATCCTTGTTGAACAATGCATTTTCAATATCACGGGAATCTGAAGAAATTCCAGATACGCCCTTCATACCTGATTCATTATTATAGATATGCAAGATTTCACTTGGTGTTTTATTAAGCTTCTTGCATAAATATGGCATGATTGATGGATCAACATCACCACATCTTGCCCCCATCATTACACCGGCAAGTGGTGTGAATCCCATGGATGTATCAATGCAGACACCATCCTGGACTGCAGAAAGCGATGCACCATTTCCTAAATGGCAGACAATCACACGTGAATGACGTGGATTACCCATTAATTCATTGACCTGTTCTGAAACATAACGGTGACTTGTTCCATGAGCACCATATTTTCTTACTTTATACTTTGTATAGAATTCATAAGGTAGTGGATAAAGGAAACGTTCCTCATCCATTGTCTGGTGGAATGATGTATCAAAAACAAAAACATGTCCCACATTTGGCAATGCTTCCCTAAAAGCACGATAACCAATGAGATGTGCAGGATTATGGAGAGGTGCTAATTCTGATAATTCTTCTACTTTTGCAACGACATCTTCGTCTACAACAGCGCTATCCTTGAAGTAAGGACCACCCTGTACTACACGATGTCCAACAGCATCAATATCAGTAAGCTTTTCTACAATTTTTTCTTCTACAAGTGCCTTCAATAACATTTCAACAGCCACGCTGTGATCTGGGATAGGCTTTTCTACAACTTTCTTTTCGCCATTATACTTGATAGAAAAAATTCCTTCTTCCAATCCAATTCTTTCCAATACACCTGAACAGATAACAGTCTCTTCAGGCATTTCAAATAACTGAAATTTTAATGATGAACTACCGGCATTAACAGCCATAACTTTTGACATATTAAACCCCCCTGTCTGTATCAATTATATATGGGTTTGAAAAATTTCACAAGCTAAATTGTTAGCACTTACATAGCGTATGTTAAAAATTGTACAAATAATCATGATGTTTTTAAATAAAAATATTCACAAACAAAAAGAGAAGAGTTACCTCTTCTCTGTAAATTTCACATCAGTTTCTTGTGAAAATTCCTTTTTATCAACTTTCACATAGAGCCTTGTCTCTTCACTATTTCTTAAAACCATGCGATTATCATCTATCGATTCAATCTCAAAGCTTTCCTCTTTACCCGTATCATAATTCAATTTCAATTGTGTACCCGTACGTTCATAAGAGCCACTGACGCCCTTCTTTTGTCTTTCATCAATTGTGACAGTCGTCATAGTACGAGATGTTCCAAACATCACATACTGACTTTCAGTTGTACTTATTCGTCGATACCAATATCCTCTTAAATACGAAGACGTGTTATCAATGCATCCTGTTAACAGGAGCAAAAGTAAGAGCAAGACTTTCAATTTCATATTAATCACCAATAAAATTGTATCATAACTGATTGATTATGCAAGTTCATGATGCTTACCAAGGAACGCTCTTGTACGTTCATTTTCTGAAGCAAACATCTGATCAGGTGTTGTTTCTTCTACAATAACCCCCTGATCCATAAAGATCATACGTGTAGAAACATCATGAGCAAAGCTCATTTCATGAGTAACGATGACCATTGTCATCTTCTCATCAGCAAGTTCCTTGATAACCTTCAAGATTTCCTGTGTCAATTCTGGATCTAATGCACTTGTAGGTTCATCAAAGAATAAGATACGTGGCTTCATTGCCAATGCTCTCGCAATAGAAACACGCTGTTTTTGACCACCTGATAATTCAGAAGGATAAGCTTTCTCTTTATCTTCAAGTCCCATCTTCTTTAAAAGCGCTCTTGCTTCCTTGTAGACTTCTTCCTTGTCTCTCTTCTGAATACGAATTGGGGCATCTACAATGTTTTTCATCACATTAAAGTGTGGAAACAAATTATAGTTCTGAAAAACCAGTCCAAAGCAATGCATCGCTTCTTTTTGTAGCTGTTTCTTATAGATGGCATGTCCACCAACAGACTCTACGACCTGTTTATCAAGATAAGATAATTCTCCATCATCCATTGTTTCTAAGAAGGTAGCAATTCTTAACAATGTCGACTTTCCGCTTCCAGAAGGTCCAATGATTGAGACAACATCCCCTTCTTCTACAGAGAAACTGATATCCTTTAAGACATCATTGTCGCCAAAGTGTTTCTTAATATGTTTCATATCCAAGATTTTCATACAGTTTCCCCCTAATCATAATAGTCCATTAACTTTTCACAGTGTTCCATAAGAACTGCGACAATAAAGTTAAATACATAATAGAAAATAGCTGCAGCAACAAATGGCATCATGCTCTTCTGATTAGCAGCAATAACCTTAGCCTGTGAGAACATTTCTACATAGGCGATTGCAAATGCTAAAGAAGTGTCTTTAACTAGCGTAATGACTTCATTTGTGATGGATGGAAGAATTCTCTTAATGACCTGAGGTAAAATAATAACAAAGAATGTCTGGAAACTGCTGTATCCAAGCAGCTGTGCTGCTTCATATTGACCTTTTTCCATTGAGGCAATACCACTTCTAAAAATCTCTCCAAAGTATGCAGCATAATTAATGACAAAGGCAAAAATAACTGCAAATCCTCGCGCTGGTGATGGCATATTAAACAGGTAGAATGGTCCAAAGTATACAACAAACATCTGTAGCATCAGCGGTGTACCACGCATGATGGAAATATAGAACTTAGTGATATTTTGAATCACCTTATTCTTAGACATTCTTGCCAATGCAACAAATAATCCTAGTGGCAATGAGAAAAGCAAGGTTAAGAAGAAGATCTTTAATGACTTCATCATCCCATCAAGAAGCTGATACATGATCTGTGGCAATGTCATTTTCTTTGTTGTGACATCAGAACCAAACCACTTATCAGATATCTTATTGAAAGTACCATCCTTCTTCATGGCATCCACAGTCTTTTGAATTTCATCTCTTAATTTCGTATTGCCTTTCTTAAAGCCAATACCGTACTGTTCTTTTGAGATATTCTCATTAACAATTGTTAATGTATCCTTCTCCTTGATCATATATCTTGCGACATAATAATCCATTGCAACAGCATCAACACTTCCCTGTTCTAACTCCAATAACGCTGTCTGATAAGAACCAATCTTGATCATGGACTTAAAGCTCTTAGCTAATTCACGATGCTCTTCAGATTCCAAGGCTGCTTCTGCACTTGAATCCTTCTGTACTTCTACAATCTTGTTCTTAAGATCATCATGTGATTTAATCTTATCGCTTTTTCTTACGACAAAGACCTGTGAGTTATTAAGATAAGGTTTCGTCCACGTGTACTTATCTTCTCGTCCGTTGATTGTAAAGGCATTCCAGATACAATCAATATGGCCACTATCAAGTTCCATATCCTTAGAATCCCAATCGATTGGCTGAAGCTTAAGCTTATAGCCTAAACGCTTTGCAGCTTCTCTTGCTAAATCGATATCGAAGCCTACAAAGTTCTTATCGTTATCCACAAAACCGAATGGAGGACACTCCTGATCAAAACCGACAGTGAGCACTTTTTCTTTTGCATGCGTATCAACACTAAACATTGATAAGCATGTAAAAGAAAGCATAATCATAACAAATAGTTTTAATACTTTTTTCATATTAACCCCCTTAACTATAAGGAGAAGAATATCACAAACCCCATTTAAAGTAAATGTTTCCAGAGAAAACAAAAAACACTCCAGCGGAGTGCTTTTTGTTTCACATCATTTTGGGAAATTTAATTGTAACAATCGGTCCGTTATATGATTTTGTTTTTGGGAAGGGTATATAACAAACCTCTTAGCTACAAGATTATTATAATAGGCTTTCCTTAAATTAAACTTAAACTTTTTTAGCATAATCTAATGAAACGTATCTTGATTTTTTCTTATAAGTGATTTTTCCCCACTTCTTAGATTTCACTGATTTTACTGTGACATTAGCGCCTTTTTTTAGTACACCTACAGATTTAGAACTTGTAGTCGCACTTGTTCTAACCTTTAATTTAGATGTTGTCTTATAACGTCCTGTTGTATATGTCTTAAGCTTTGAAACAGTTGTAGTGACTGTTTTCTTAACAGTAGACTTTGTTTTTTTAGAACTTTTTGTTGCAGATGATGATGAAGTTGTTGTTGTAAAGTTCTTCGCAAATAATTCTTTGGCTTTATTTCCACGCTTAACTGGATTAGTTGTCTGATCCAATGGTCTTTCAAACTTTAAGCAGAACATATAGCCAACATTATAAGCTTCATCAGCTGTGTTTTTAGTATAAGGTACAATTGATTTATTATATGCGTTTTTTTCATTGCCTCTAAGTTCTGTAAATAGATAAGAAATCTGATTATAAATTGAAGCACGCTGTGCTTCTGTCTTATAAGTGTCCTGGAATACTTTTAATCTATCGCCCTGCCACTGGCATAGACCATAACTTATATTCTTGTACCAAGCATTTGGGTTATAGCTTGATTCATATTCAATGTTAGCTAAGATTCCACATGCCTGTGCTTTTGTTAGTCCACGCGCTACAAGCTGCGAATAGATTTCATTTCTGTTACGCTCTGTTGTTGTAATCGCAGATGCGCTTGTGTGAAATAAGCTAACGCTTAGCGCCAATAGAAGCGCAAAGGCTACAATCACTCTTGATATTTTTTTCATTCAAATCCCTCATTTCAATTTATATGTTAAAACTACATTTTCATCATAAATTGTGGTTTGTACATAGTCAATCGTTCATTTAGGATTTAAGCTACAACTTAAATTTTCTTAAGTTTTATTTATAGTTCACCGAATTTTCGGTTTTAAAAAAGGATAACTTACTCGTTATCCTTTACTTTTTAAAGAGTGTTCCAAGAATACTGCGGCCTAGCTGGGCGCCGAGGTTCCCGCCTAGGCGCTGGCCAAATTTTCCAAATTTGCCTCCAGCAGCCTTACCTGCCTCTCTGCCGAGTGTCCCTAAAAGCGTACTGCCGACTGATTGTACGGCACGCTTTTTCGCACGATCTTCTTTTTCTTTTTCTTTTAATGCTTCTTTCTCTTTTTTCATTGCTTCTTTTTCTGCAGCCTGATTAGCTTTTTCCTGCTCTTTTTTAGCTTGTTCTTCTAAGCCCATACGAGACAGGAATTCATATGCGGAATCGGGATCATAGCTTTTCGCGTATTTACTATAAAGAAGCGATGAATTGATGAGTTGTGTACGTTTTTCTTCACTAATGGCTCCAAAGCTACATCTTGGTGGTAGAATAGATACTTTCTGAGCCATTTCTGGGATTCCTTTTTCATCTAGGAATGAAACAAGGGCTTCCCCTGTTCCTAGATTCAAGATTGTATCATAAGAATTGAATGCAGGATTTTCTCTGAATGATTCAGCAGCAGCTTTCACTGATTTCTGATCAGCTGGTGTATAAGCTCTTAATCCATGCTGAATCTTATTGCCGAGCTGAGCAAGTACACCATCTGGAATATCACGTGGATTTTGTGTACAGAAGTAGATGCCCACTCCTTTTGATCGAATGAGTTTGACAACCTGTTCAATTTTTTCAAGCAGAGCCTTTGATGTCCCTTTGAATAAAAGATGTGCTTCATCAAAGAAGAAGACCATCTTTGGCTTATCCATATCCCCTACTTCAGGAAGTGTTTCAAACAATTCTGATAAAAGCCAAAGCAGGAATGTAGAATAAAGCTTTCCATTATTGATAAGACTCTCACTATCAAGAATATGAATCATGCCCTTTCCACCTTCACCAAGTGTCAAGAAGTCCGCAATAGAAAGTGCTGTTTCACCAAAGAACTGATCTCCGCCCTGTGTTTCCAATGCTACGATAGCTCTTGTAATAACACCGATTGTTGCACTTGAAATCTTGCCATAATTTGCTTCAAAAGACTTGCTGTTATCATTGATGTAACTTAACAAGGCCTTAAGATCTTTTGTATCGACAAGCAAGAGATTGTGATCATCTGCAATCTTGAATGCTACAGAAAGCACATCACTTTGCAGTTCATTTAATTCCAGCACTCTCGCCAGCAACAATGCACCCATTTCAGAAATAGTTGTTCTTAATGGGATACCAGTTTTACCAAAGAGATCCCATAAAGTAACAGGATAACCAGAAAAAGAGAAGCCTGCTTCATCAAGCTTAAAGCGTGCGATACGCTTATCCATATCTTCGCTTCCGCTTCCTGGTTCACTAAGACCAGCAACATCGCCTTTGACATCAGCCATGAAAACTGGTACGCCCATATCACTAAATGATTCTGCGAGCACTTTTAATGTGACAGTCTTACCTGTACCAGTTGCACCAGCAATCAGACCATGACGATTGGCCATCTTAGGTAAAAGATAAACGGGTGTATCTGCATTACCCACCCAGATTTTATGATCAATAAGCATATAATATGTCCTCCTATATATCTACACCTATTCTATCATGTCATAACTTTATTTTAAAAAGAAATCAAAAAGACAGGAAAAACCTGTCTTAGATCAATGCGAAATAGCGCAATATGAATATCCAGAATGTTAATGTGAAAGCACTAAGTAAAGTTGTTAACACAACCGTGTTGCTTGAAAGTGTTCCTTCGTGGTTCATGTTCTTTGCCATAACATAAGAAGAAACAGTTGTAGCTGAACCTAACATGATACAGATGGCTAATAGCTGTTCATTTCTAAATCCCCACATAATTGCAAAAGGAAGGAACAGACATTCTAGTCCTATTAGCTTAATAAATGAAGCAATGATGCTGTTCTTAAGCTGACCTTTAACTTTAGTAGGATCAATGGTAGCACCCATTGCCATTAAACCTAATGGTGTAGATAAGTTACCAATATGCTTTAAGGTCTTCACCATAATGGTAGGCTGAGGTATTTTTAACAATGACCAGATAAAGCCAGCTGCAATACCAATGATGATAGGATTACGGGCGATTCCTTTTAATGAATCCTTAAATAAAGATTGCGTATGTTTTTCATAAAGTGGATTAGTGGCAGATAGAACAACAACTGCCATAACATTGTAAAGCGGTACAGCACCCAATATCATCAGTGGTGCCATATGGGCATTGTTATAGACATTTTGGATATAGGCTATTCCAAGTAATGCCGCAGAGCTTCGATAGGAAGCCTGAATAAATTCTCCTCTTGCATGAAAGCTGTCCAATCTTGTAGAAATAACAACACATATCCCAATTGAAAGCAATGTAGCAAGAAAACAGAAGCTAATAAAAATAGGATCCCATGATGAATAAAAGTCAGTAGAAGAAAGCTGATTAAACAGCAACATCGGTAAAGGTAGACGGAAGACAAAGCGATTGAGCTTTGCGGCAAAATCATCATCGATCCAATTGGTTTTATGAAGACAGTACCCTAATACCATCAATAAAAAAACGGGCATTGTCGCATTTAAACTAAAAGCAAGTTCAGACATATTATCCCCCCATTGTCTCCATTTTACACCTTTTTAATATTCTATCCAGTAAAATATTGCATTTAAAGGAAAGCTCTATCATAATAAATGGAAAGGAGTCTTGGTTATGAAAGAATGGACAAAAGAAGAACGTTATAGAGTACTTAAAAACAGAGAAGAAATTGTAGATTTACATGAACGCATTAAGCAGTCTCAATATCGACAATCTTATCATATTCAGCCTATAACCGGTTTGCTGAATGATCCAAATGGATTTGTTTTTCATAAGGATAAATGGCATCTTTTTTATCAATGGTGTCCTTGGGGTGCAGTACATGGACTAAAGTACTGGTATCATACTGAATCAAGCGATCTTGTTCATTGGGATAATAAAGGTATCTGTATTCATCCTGATCAGGATTTTGACAACAAGGGAGCCTACTCTGGTTCAGCGCTTGTGACTAATCATTCTATTTATCTTTACTATACTGGTAATCATCGTGATGAAGACTGGAAGAGATCTTCCTATACCTGTCTTGTCAACATGAGAGATGATGGTACAAGTCATAAATATTCAAAACCACTTTTTGGGCCTCATCCTTCTTACACTGAACATCAGAGGGATCCTAAGATTATTTATCGTAAAAAAGAAAAGATGTATTATCTTCTAATCGGTGCACAGACAGCTGATAAAAAAGGCTGTGTCATTGTCTATAAGTCACCTTATCACAATAAGGAATGGACTTTTGCTGGACAGCTTAATGTACCTGGATTTGAAGATTTTGGAGACATGTGGGAATGTCCTTCTATCGAACATATCGATGATTGTGATATTCTGATTTTCTGTCCTCAACATCTTTCTATTCCTTCTAGGGGAAGCAATATACATCATAATGGCTATATCATTGGACATATGGACTATGATACACTTACTTTTACACCTGATGGTCAGTTCCATGTTCTAGACTTTGGATTTGATTCTTATGCAGCTGAATGTGCCGCTAATATAAATGATCAAAAGAAAGCAATTCTCGTTGCTTGGATGGGACTTCCTGATGCTTCATATCCTACTGATGAAGAAGAATGGTCAGGATGCCTCACTTTACCTAGAGAATTGACTGTAAGAAAAAGAAGATTGATTCAAAGACCACTTAAACAGCTTGAAACATTAAGAGATAAAAAGGTTGATCCATTTAATCGTGAATTACCTAAATGTTGTGAGATTGATTTAAGACTACATGGAAATATTGATTTCAACTTGTTTACAAAACAAGATGGCAGTGGTGGATTGATGATTCATTATGATGAATCACAAAAACACATCTACATTGATCGTTCAGGTATGACCAATAGATTCAATAAGGAATTAGGTGAAAGTCAGACTCGTATTCTTGATCATCCATTAAATCATTTACAGATTTACATTGATGCAAGTTCTATTGAAATCTTTGTAAATGATGGTGATGCAGTCTTTACATCTAGAGTATTCCCTACTAAAGAAGAACATTTCTTCTCTATTATTGGTGAAGGAACAATGCAGATTTATACATTAAAGTCTTCTAATGGTAATCAGTTTATTGTTTAACAGGAACATTTGTTCCTGTTTTTTTATTAAAAAAAGCATTCCCTATGAGGAATGCTTATAATCATCATCCATTTTTACATGCATGTTTTTCTTTGGAAGTTCTCTAAAGAATCTCACTAGGAATGGTATACATGTTAATGTTGTTAAGATATCTGCTACCATCTGTGCTGATTGAATTCCTAAGATTCCCAACAAACGAGAAAGAATAAATAAGATAGGAATATAATAAATACCTGATCTTAATGCTGCGAGGAATGAAGCGATGGCACTTTCACCAATGCTTTGGAACATCATATTAGAAACAACAGATAATGGTGATGCAATCAAAGCGATACAGTGAAAACGTAAAGCGTTTTTACCAATCGCAAGAACACGTGGGTCATTTCTAAATAATAAAATAAGTGGTGCTGGATTAATAAATGCGATAATCGCAAAAATACCAAGCACAGTTTCACCTAGTACCCATGTCACTAAGAAACCTTCTCTAATACGCTTATATTTTTTAGCACCATAATTGAATGCCGCTACTGGCTGATAGGCCTGCCCGATTCCAACCATCGTTGATGCAAAGAACATTACAATTCTTCCAACAATGGTCATCCCGGCGATAGCTGCATCACCATAAGGTTTAGCGATAATATTAAGTGACATTGTAGATAGAGAATTCAACATCTGACGAATAAGACTTGGTGTTCCATTTTGCATGATACGTGTTAATTCTTCACCAAATCCTTTGGCTTTCTTTAATGAAATGCTTGTCATTGTCTTTTTTGAAATAAACATGTAAAGAAGAATGCCAAAGCTAATATATTGTGATAACGCAGTTGAAAGCCCTGCTCCATGAATGCCCATCTTAAGTACAAACATGAAAATAGGATCTCCAATCATGTTTAATACGCCACCGGAGACAAGACCAACCATCGCTAGTGATGCTTTTCCTTCATAACGCATAATATTATTAAGCACACAGCTTGCAGAAAGTGCTGGTCCACTTAAAAGAATATAGAATCCATAGATTCTTGCATAAGGAAGAATTGTTTTTGTACTTCCTAGAAATACCATCAATGGTGAAATCATCATCATTGCCAATATCGTAATGATACTGCTAGCCACAATAGATGCAAGAAAGCCTGTCGATGCATAGACATCCGCAATCTCTTTTTTTCCCTTTCCCAAAAGAACGCTGATTCGTGATCCACTTCCATGACCACACATAAATCCAACAGCCTGAAACACAGCCTGAATACTCATAAGAATACCGATAGCTGCTGCCGCACTTGTTCCAAGCATTCCAACAAAGTATGCATCTACTAGATTGTAGATCATCCCTATCATCATACTAATAACAGTAGGAATAGCTAATACTGGAATAATTTTAGTAATAGGTGTTCTAATCAGCTGATCATATTGTTTACGTTCTTTCGCATCCATATAATCACCTCTTTTTTGCACACCTATTATAAAACCAAAAAAAAAGAAAAATCAATACTGATTCTTCTTTATAGGATGTAAATTCTTTAATGAAAGATCAAGAATAGGAGCACTGTGTGTCAATGCACCACTTGAAATATAATCTACTTTTAAGTCTTTAATAGATTCAATAGATTCTTTTGTCACATTTCCCGAAATTTCTACTTCAGCTTTTCCATCAATAATAGAAAGAGCTTTTTTCATTTCATCGTGGTTCATATTATCAAGCATAATAATATCTGCACCTGCTTCAACAGCCTCCTTGACCATTTCACAGTTTTCAGTCTCCACTTCAATTTTTCTAACAAATGGTGCATAGCTTTTAGCAAGCTTAATAGCTTCTTTAACTCCACCTGCAGCACCAATATGATTATCCTTCAGCATAACACCATCTGAAAGATTATAGCGATGATTACGTCCCCCTCCGACTTTCACAGCATATTTCTCAAAAATTCTATTGTTAGGTGTTGTCTTTCTTGTATCAAGAAGTGAAATAGATGTTCCTTCAAGAAGCTTTACCATCTGATGAGTATAAGTTGCAACACCACTCATTCTCTGAAGATAATTCAAGGCTACTCGTTCACCACTTAATAATGTACGAATATCACCGACAACCTTACCTAAGTGATCTCCTTTTTTGACTTCATCTCCATCTTTAACTTGAAGTGAAACTTCACACTTATCATCAAGAAGCAAAAAGACTCTTTCAAATACCTGTAAACCACAAATGATGCCAGCTTCTTTAGCAATCAAATCTACTTCACCTAAACAATGTTCCTTAATGACACTGTTAGTAGATACATCTTCACTTGTAATATCTTCCTGTAAGGCCATTATGATATAACGGTCTACATTAAGTCTCATGGTATTATGATCGAACATTCTTTTCACCTGCTTTCTTCATTTCTGACATAATTAATTCTTTATTTTCTTTTTCAAGTTTATCAAGATCATCATACTGATCTAATTTACATTCATTAACAAAACCTTCATCTTCATTATGTTCTCTTTGATCAAAATCAAGAGCCGCTCTCTTTGCAAACACTAGACTTTCCAATAATGAATTGCTGGCAAGTCTATTTTTTCCATGAACACCATTGCATGCTGTTTCACCAATAGCGTAAAGCTGATTCATTGAAGTATGGCTCGTATAATCTACCCAAATACCACCCATATAATAATGCTGAGCTGGTACTACTGGAATTGGCTGCTTGAAAACATCATATCCCTGTTCTTTACAATATTCTACGATATGAGGGAAATGTACTCTTACTTCTTCTTCCGGAATTGTTCTTAAATCTTCCCAGACGAAAGGTGTATGATCCTTTTTCATCTGCATCTTGATTGCTTCACTTAATTTATCTCTTGGCAATAGCTCATTTACAAAACGATTACCATGCTTATCATAAAGCTTAGCACCTTCTCCTCTTACTGATTCAGAAATCAAGAATGAACGCACATCCTTCTTGTCACTATAGAATGTTGTTGGATGAATCTGTACATAGTTGATATCCTTCATCTTGACACCATGTCTTAAAGCGATAGCGACCCCATCCCCTTTAAGATGTCTGTAGTTAGTAGAATGACGGTATAATCCGCCCACCCCACCAGTTGCTAAATAAACGCACTGAGCTGAGATTTTATCTAAAGAATGATCTTCTTTTAAAATAACGCCACCATAACATGTATTATCTTTTACTAGTAAATCAATAAGTGCAGTATTTTCTAGTATTGTCACATTAGGTAAAGTCTTAACTTTCTCATAAAGATGAGAAGTAATTTCTTCACCAGTGATATCCTGATGAAAGAGAATACGCTTATTAGAATGTGCTCCTTCTTTAGTGAAATCAAGTTCACCATTTTGATCTCTATGGAATCTTACACCATAGGAAATAAGATCTCGAATAACTTCCTGTGAAGAACGGATCATGATATCGACAGAGGTCTTATCATTTTCATAATGTCCTGCTTTAAGGGTATCTTCAAAATAAGAATCATAGTCATCATCATTCTTTAGCATGCAGATGCCACCCTGTGCTAAATATGAATCGCTATCCTCAACTGTTTTCTTTGTAATTATAGTAATTTTTTTATCTGCTGGAAGATGTATAGCTGCATATAAACCTGCACAGCCACTTCCTACAATAAGTATATCTGTCTTCATTTATATATCCTTCTTTCAAAATCGAAGTGATTATAACATGAAGAAAGCTCATATGACAAGTGCTGTATCAATATATGTGTCTTGACACCCTCTTTTTGTCTTATTATAATAATCAAAACAACATAAAAAAGGGAATGAAAAATGAATACTAGAGAACTACAAGATGAAATTATTAAATTAAAGAAGGAAAAAGATGTCTGCATCTTAGCTCATGCTTATCAGAGTCCTGATATTATTGATGTAGCTGATTTTACCGGTGATTCTTATGCTTTAAGTAAGCTTGCTGCAACAGCTCCTCAGAAGACTATCATCATGTGTGGAGTAAGATTCATGGCTGATACTGTCAAGATTCTTTCTCCTGAAAAGAAAGTCTTTATTGCTAATGAAGATGCGCTTTGTCCAATGGCTGATCAGTTAAATATTGAAGATTTACGTTATTTGAAAAAAGCTCATCCAGATCATATTGTATGTGCCTACATCAATACAACAACTGCTATTAAGACAGAAGTTGATCTTGTTGTCACATCATCAAGTGCTAAGAAGATTCTAGAAAACACTGAAGAAAAGAATATATTATTTGTGCCAGATCAAAATCTTGGTACATGGCTTAAAAAACAGCTTCCTCAAAAAAACATGGTTGTTTATCCTGGCGGTTGTCCGACACATATGCGCTTAAGAAAAGAACATATCTTAAGAATGAAAGAAAAGCATCCTAATGCTAAGGTATTAGTACATCCTGAATGTCTTCAGGAAGTTTCAAAGATTGCTGATTATGTAGGAAGTACAACTGGCATCATGAACTATGCTAAAGAAAGTAATGATACTGAATTTATTATTGGTACAGAAAACAGTATTGTGACACATCTTCAGATGGCTTGTCCTGACAAGATGTTCTACACTGTATCTAAGCATTGTATCTGTCATAATATGAAAGCTACTACTTTAACTGATGTCTATAATACATTAAGAGGTAGAGGCGGAAAAGAAATCCTTCTTGATGAAGAAACAATCAAGAAAGCAAGAAAACCTATCGATGAAATGATCAAGCGTGGCGGGTAACGCTTGATCTTTTTTTATACAAAAAGGAATCATGATAATCATGATTCCAATAATGTTTCAAGTCGACTACGAATAGCACGAAGGAATTCTTCTGAATTCACTTCAGTTACTTCAATGTTTTCAGCAAGTCTAGTTAAGTCTTTTGTCATTACTCCACTATTAAGTGTATCTAAACATGCTTGTTCTAATGTATTTGCAAAATGGATCAATTCATCCAATCCATCTTTTTCTCCTCTTTTACGTAAAGCTCCGCTCCATGCAAAGATTGTAGCCATTGGGTTAGTGGATGTTTTTTCTCCTTCAAGATAACGATAATAATGTCTTGTAACTGTACCATGAGCAGCTTCATATTCATAATTGCCTTCAGGTGAAACAAGAACACTTGTCATCATTGCTAATGAGCCAAATGCTGTTGAAACCATATCACTCATAACATCTCCATCGTAGTTCTTGCAGGCCCAAATAAAGCCACCTTCACTTCTGATGACTCTTGCTACAATATCATCAATAAGTGAATAGAAATAAGTAATACCAGCTTTTTCAAACTGTTCTTTGTATTCATTATCATAGACTTCCTGGAAGATATCTTTAAAACGGTGATCATATGTCTTAGAAATAGTATCCTTAGCACCAAACCATAAGTCCTGTTTAGCATCTAATGCATAAGCAAAACAGCTTCTTGCAAAAGAATAGATACTATCTTCCTTATTGAACTGTCCCTGAAGGACACCAGCACCTTCAAAAGTAAAGATTTCTTTTGAAATTGTTTCTCCCTTTTCATCAGTAAAAGAAAGTTTAGCAACACCTGCACCAGGTACTTTGATTTCTGTTGCCTTATAGATATCACCAAAAGCATGTCTGGCAATAGTAATTGGTTTTTTCCAGTTCTTTACTACAGGGCTAATTGGATCAATCATGATTGGTGTACGGAACACTGTTCCATCTAGAATTGCTCTGATTGTTCCATTTGGTGATTTCCACATCTTATGAAGATTGTACTCATCCATACGCTGGGCATTAGGCGTAATTGTTGCACATTTTACTGAAACACCATATTTCTTGTTAGCCAATGCTGCCTGTACTGTTACTTCATCATTAGTTTCATCACGGTGTTTTAATCCTAAATCATAATATTCACTTTTAAGTTCTACGAATGGAAGAATTAATTCATCCTTAATCATCTTCCAAAGAACTCTTGTCATTTCATCGCCATCCATCTCAACGATTGGCGTTGTCATTTGTATCTTTTTCATCATAGTCAACTCCTTTATGACCATCATTATACATGAGCAAAGCCAACGATTCAATAACTTTGTATACAATTATTCAATTATATACTTTTTGCTTGCTTTCCCTTCTCTTGTCTTATATTTCATTTCCTTATAGGCAATCTGACGAGGTTTTGAATATTCTTTCAAGGAGTAAAGAAGTTCAATGAAGGCATAAGCAATCATGATCAAGAAGACTGCAATAAGAATTGTCGCAATAATAAATACAATAAAGAATTGTTTTGTAAGATATAAATCATGTGTCATTTTTACTCACCTCTTGTCATCATTATAGCTATTTTCTTCTTGTTTCTTCTTTCTAATCTCCCATTATAAGACCAATATATTGGTTTTATAATTTTTCTGGAATGTTTCGAATTTCTTTTCTTATACTTAAAGAAATTTTATAATAAAAGAAGAACGGAGGTTATGAAATGATAATAGGTTGTGTAAAAGAAATTAAAAATAATGAATTTCGTGTTGGCATGACGCCTGATAATGTACGTGAATATGTAAATGCAGGACACAGTGTCCTTATTGAAACAAATGCTGGTATCGGTTCTGGCTTCTTGGATGAGGAATATGTGGAAGCTGGAGCTACTATCATTGATTCTGCTAAGGAAGTCTGGGATCAGGTTGATATGATGGTCAAGGTGAAAGAGCCTCTTCCTGAAGAATATCCACTATTCCACGAAGGATTGATTCTTTATACATACTTGCATTTAGCAGCTGATAAAGAACAGATGGATGCTTTATTGGAAAATAAGATTAAAGCTGTGGCCTACGAAACATTGACTGAAAAAGATGGTTCTTTACCACTTCTAACTCCAATGAGCCAGATTGCTGGTCGTTTAAGCATCCAGGAAGGTGCAAAATATCTAGAAAAGAAATTCGGGGGCGAAGGCATTCTTCTTGCCGGTGTACCAGGTACACATAAGGCAAATGTTGTCATCCTCGGCGGCGGCACAGTTGGCTATAATGCCTGCCGTATTGCGGTAGGAATCGGTGCCAATGTAACAATTCTTGATATTAATCTTAAAAGACTTGAGGAACTTGATTTGTTATTCGGTTCTTCTATTCAGACACTCTACTCTAATGATACTAATATTGAAAAGGCAGTTAAGAATGCGGATCTTGTCATTGGGGCTGTACTTATTCCAGGAAAGTCTACACCTAAACTATTAAAGAAATCTTATTTGAAATCAATGAAGAATGGCGCAGTCTATGTAGATGTAGCCATCGATCAAGGTGGATGTGCAGAAAGCGCAAGAGTCACAACTCACGATGATCCAATCTATGTAGAAGAGGGTGTCGTACACTACTGTGTAGGCAATATGCCAGGTTCTGTTCCTCGTACGTCTACCATCGCACTTACTCACGCGACAACACATTACGGATTGATAATCGCCAATAAAGGCTTAGAAGACGCATGTCGCACAAGCGATGTAATCGCTAGCGGCGTCAATACTTACGATGGTCAATTAACATGCAAAAATGTAGCAGATAGTTTTGAAGGCTATAGCTACACTGACATTAAAACACTTCTATAATATTAAAAGGCTGTTTTCACAGCCTTTTAATATGCCTTTTCAATATGATGAAGCACTTCCACAAAATGATCAGCTCTCTCTTTATTCAAAGATTCCCACTCTAATGATAATGCATCAACTCTTTGCTTAGCATTATCTGATAATGCATTTTCCGCAAACTGATAAAGACATTCATCTTCTTTTTCTGTATGTTCCTTTAACACTTCACAATAGGCTTTCATCTCAAATGATAATCGTTCAAGATATCTTTCATCTTTATGCTCTTCATAGTCATTAACAAGTGCCGCCATGTTTCTTACATGTTCTCTCCCATTATCATGTTCTACAAGCATGACATGATTGATCATACCTTCAAATAGTTCATAATCACATTTTAACATTTCAGGAAACAATATTTTTTCTTCTTTCATATGATGATGTTCATCAGCGTACCCATGACAGAATTCTACAATATCTTTCATATCTTCACTTTGATAAAGTGACATGTCATTGGCAATCTTTTTCATCTTAACAAGCATCCTTCTGATATTACGATGCTCTTCCATCATTATTTCTACTGCTTTCATTCTCTACTCTCCCTATGTGTCTCAATCCACTCTTTTAATATCATCGCATGATTACAAGTGGGACTTTTTGCACCATAAAGCAATGTGACATTCTCTTCTTTTAACAATGTCTCAATGTGTTCAATAAACCATATGACATGAATATTATCCTTTAATTCCATTTCATAAGCCTGCTTAAATCCTGCAAATAACTTTGGATCATGAGAAAACCATTTCCTAAGTGCTGGTGAGGGTGTGACATCCTTATTCCATTCATCCAGATGCGCTTTCTCTTTGCTTATCCCTCTTGGCCACAAACGATCAATAAGAATACGATATCCATCTCTTTCATCATAAGGTTCATAGACTCTCTTTATTTTTAAGTCATGCATTCTTCCCACCTCGATGAAGAAGTATACATCACTTCCCTAATAAATAATGTTCTTCAGCCAACAAAAAAGGGTGAATTATTTCACCCTGAACCAGTATTCATATAAATATTTAAAACCGATGCTTTCATAAAGACTTTTAGCAGGTGTATTTCCTTTTACACATTGAAGATACGCATGCTTACAGCCTTTCTTTTCTGCTTCAGTCAAGATTGTAGAAACGATAGCTCTAGCGATACCTTTACGACGATATTCCTGATTCACATAGATCGCATAAATACCAACATGATCACGATCAAGAATGCCTAATCCACTACCAATCATCTCACCATCATCCCATACACTTGCGACAATGACTTCCTTCAATATTGCCTGATACATTGATGGAACTATTCTTTGTAAAGTAGGATTGGTCGTTCCATTAAGCATCAATACACCTTTTACCCAATCATCGGTTACACGATCTTTTAAATGTATCACATTGCCATTTTCATAGCCTACAATGGAAGGCAATCCTGAATTTCTGCCATAGTATTCTTTTTCGACATGGGTTGGCCTCAAAGGTTTAAAATCATGAAAATCCATCACCATATTTTCAGTAATATGTTCTTTTTTATATCCTCTTTCTTTTAGAAGACGATCAAATGATGGATCAATAAGTGGACTGATCTTAAAGATTGTTGGTGAATGAAGATGATGATAGACTTCTTCACAATAAGCAATCTTCTCATCAAGAGGAATATGTGATTCTCCTACCTGATGAACAGAATTGGTACGATGTGTATAATTATGAGAAAAACGCAGTAACCACCCATCATATAATTCCATCTTATGTGATGGCCAGGCATTTAGAGACATTTCCTCAATTGAATTTATATATCTAATGTTTGTACTTTCCATAATTTTATCCCCCAAATTATATAATATACTAACATTAGATATAAAATATGTAAACAAAAAGGACATCGGTGAACCAGTCCAATGTCCTCATTCCGCACCCATGATATTACTCATGGATTAAGAGTTAGTTAGGGCGGGTATCCCTAACCATCCCTATCATAACACAGTTTTCTTATTTTACAATAAACTATGATTCATTAACGATTTTACCTGACAAATGATCAATATGAACCGCAAATAGTCTAACACTTTTCTTAAATTGAGCTATTTCTTTTTTAATATAATCTTCATCATCAGTAAATTTTCTTGTTAAGTGAGTTAATACAGAAACAATGGTATCATCGTCTTCCACAAATTCCACATGTCCAAAGCAGACAACACTCTTAATATTCAGTGCCCATTCTCCTTCGTTGTGATAGCCTTCATCATAGACGCAATAGGAAACTTTAGGATGACGGGTCATGGCATCTATTTTATGTCCTGTCTTAGCACAGTGGAAATAAAGGGAATGTGTTTTTTCATCATAATAATGATCTAAAGGAATACCGTAAGGATAGTCATCATCACCAAGCACGCTTAATACACCCCTTGGCTGAGTAATTAGAATATGAATACATTCTTCATAAGATAAAGCTTGTTTTTTTCTTCTCATTTCTCTAAACATAGAATTCTCCTTTTTCCTATCATAACACAAAAAAAGAACTGCTATACAGTTCTTAGAATCAAAATATGGCTGGGGTAGCTGGATTCGAACCAGCGGAATGACGGATTCAGAGTCCGTTGCCTTACCACTTGGCTATACCCCAATGTATATATTTGATTGTCAGCCACCAAAATAATGGCTGGGGTAGCTGGATTCGAACCAGCGGAATGACGGATTCAGAGTCCGTTGCCTTACCACTTGGCTATACCCCAACAAGATGGTGCCTCGGGCCGGAGTCGAACCGGCACGGAGTTTGAAGTCCGCGGGATTTTAAGTCCCGTGCGTCTACCAATTTCGCCACCGAGGCATTATGGTGACGGATACGGGATTCGAACCCGTGAATGCATGCGTGAAAGGCATGTGAGTTAACCGTTTCTCCAATCCGCCACAATATGGTGGAGCTTAGCGGGATCGAACCGCTGACCTCCTGCGTGCAAAGCAGGCGCTCTCCCAGCTGAGCTAAAGCCCCAATAAATGGTCGGGAAGACAGGATTTGAACCTGCGACCCCCTGGTCCCAAACCAGGTGCACTACCAAGCTGTGCTACTTCCCGAAATAATGGCGCAGGTTGAGGGATTCGAACCCCCGCGGGACTTTCATCCCCTGTCGGTTTTCAAGACCGATCCCTTCAGCCGGACTTGGGTAAACCTGCGCGTAAGTAAATGGTGGTTCCGGCCGGAATCGAACCAGCGACACGA
>NZ_JAGBIX010000053.1:0-11210 GCF_017934775.1 Kandleria sp.
TGGCGGCGATGGCGCGATGGACACACCCGTACCCATGCCGAACACGGAAGTTAAGCATCGCAGCGGCGACGATAGTCGGAAACGGCAAAAACAGCACGCTGCCAGTCTGTCCGGTCCCCAAGGGGACTCCTTTTTTTTTGCAAAAATTGACCCTTTATACTTTAGGGTGAGCTCTTTCATTATAGTTGTAAAACTGATATAATGACTATTAATGAGCGAGGTGAAACAAATGTCAGGATTGTCCTTATTCACATTCAGCAATATAATTAAAGCCATTCGTGTTCTTATTGATGTAACTGCAGTTTGGGTATTAATATACTTTGCCTTATCCACATTTAAAAACAATAACCGTACAATGCAGCTCTTTAAAGGGCTTATCGTTATCGCATTGGTTAAAATGATGACTAGCTTCTTTGGTTTTACTACTTTAGATGGTATAGTCAATACGGTCTTAACATGGGGAGTACTGGCTATCATAATTATTTTCCAGCCAGAAATCAGAACCCTACTTGAAAAAATGGGACAGACCAATAATGAATTCACAAATTCATTATCGACTGATGATCGTGAGAAGATCATCAATGAATTAGTTAACTGTATTACGTATTTATCAAAAACGCATACAGGTGCTCTTATTACTTTTGAACGAAGACAATCCTTACAGGATTTTATCAATACAGGAATCAAATACGATTCGGAAATAAAGAATGAAGTTCTACAGACTATTTTTTATGAAGGAACACCACTTCATGATGGCGCTACTATCATAAAAAATGATCGTATTGTAGCATCAGCTTGCTTTTATCCTCCTACAAACAAGGATGTTCCTGCACAGTATGGTGCAAGACATAGAGCAGCCATCGGTATTAGTGAAATTACCGATTCATTGACAATCATTGTTTCTGAAGAAACAGGAAATATTTCATTCGTGGCTCACGGTGATTTAAGATTAATCAACCCACGAGAAGTGAGAGCTCAGCTTGTAGCTGAACTTAATTGGTATCATGAGGACGAAGGTGATTTCGATGAATGATAAGAAAGATAAAAGAGTACGTGCTGACTCCAATACAGATTTCTTCTTGAAGATTGTAAAAAAAGAACAGGAAGAAAGAAAAAGTCAGAATGAAAAAAAGGTTGAGCTTGAAGAAAGAAAAACCAAGACTATCAACGTTTTCTTTGAAGTATTTAACACAATCAATAAGATGCTTGATCGTATGCTTAACAGCAAGCATTCATTAAGATTCATTTCATTGATTCTCACATTGGTACTGTTCTTTACATTTTCTGGTGGTGATGTATTAACATCTACAACATCAGGAAAGACAATCAAGAATGTTCCCGTAAGAGTTGAAGGTCTCGCTGATGGATATGAAGTATCCGGTTTACCTTCATCTGTTAATGTCGGTTTAATTGGACCTTCATTGGATATCTATACTGAACAAGTAAAAAAGGATTATCAGGTATACGTTAATTTATCTGAATATAAGCAAGGCAATCACACAGTTACATATTCTTATAGAAACTTCTCTAAGAATCTTACTGTTATGATTATGCCAGAAACAGCTTCTATCTCTATTGCACCTAAGGTATTTAAGTCATTTAAGGTAGAACCGAAGTTTATTAATGAAGATAAATTAGATGAACGTTATGCAGTAAGTGTCAATTCACTTTCTAAGGAACGTGTTAATGTTTATGCCAGTAAAGCAACACTCAATAAGATTGATCATATCGTTGCGGAAATAGATGTCGCTAATAGGACAAAAGCATTTACAGCTGAATCTGTTGTGAAGGCTGTAGATTCTAATGGAAAGAAGGTCAATTGTACAATTTCACCAACTAAGATCAAGGCGGAATGTTCAGTTGATACATATTCTAAGGTTGTGGCTGTTAAGCCGCAGTTTACTGGAAATCTGAAGAAAGGATATAAGCTAACTAGTTATGTTCTTTCACCTTCTACAGTGACTATTTATGGATCAAGAAGTGATATTGATGATATCTCCTCTGTTGCTTGTAAGGTAGATATATCAAAATTAGCTGGATCAACTACCATTTCGGGCATTAATCTTGAAATGAATGATAAAATTTCTAAGATGTCAGTGGATAGTATTACGATATCCATGACTATTGAAAAAGAATAAGGAGATTAAAAATGGGAAAGTATTTTGGAACTGATGGGTTTCGTGGAGAAGCCAATGTTGATTTAACTGTTGAACATGCCTATAAAGTCGGAAGATATTTAGGCTGGTATTATGGTAGAAATCATAAGGCAAAGATTGTAATTGGGAAGGATACAAGACGTTCAAGCTACATGTTTGAATATGCTTTAGTTTCAGGGTTAACTGCTTCTGGTGCTGATGCTTATCTTTTACATGTCACAACAACTCCTTCTGTTTCTTATATTGTAAGAACTGATGGTTTTGATTGTGGTATTATGATTTCTGCATCACATAACCCATTCTATGACAATGGATTAAAAGTTATTGATTCAAAAGGTCAGAAACTTAATGCAGAAGTAGAAAATGCGATTGAAAAATATATTGATGGCTTAATGGATGAAATTCCATTTGCAGTAAAAGAAAATATCGGACGTACTGTTGATTACTCTATGGGTAGAAATAGATATATTGGTTACTTGATGAGTATTCCAACACGTGCCTTCAAGGATTTAAAAGTAGGTCTTGATTGTGCTAATGGATCTGCTTCAAGTATTGCTAAAGCTGTATTTGATGCATTAGGTGCTAAGACTTATGTTATCAATAATGAACCAGATGGTACTAACATCAATACAAATTGTGGATCTACACATATTGAAGCTTTACAGTCTTTTGTAACTGCTAATGCTTTAGATGTAGGTTTTGCTTATGATGGTGATGCTGATAGATGTTTAGCTGTTGATGAATTTGGTCGTCTTGTAGATGGTGATTTAATCCTTTATGTATGTGGTAAAGAATTAAAACAGAGAGGCGAATTAAATAACAATAAGATTGTTACTACTATCATGAGTAATATCGGTCTTTATAAAGCACTTGATGAAATTGGAATTGGATATGCTAAAACTCAGGTTGGAGATAAGTATGTCTATGAAAATATGGTAGAAGAAAACAATGTCATCGGTGGAGAACAGAGTGGACATATTATCTTCTCTAAACATGCTACAACAGGTGATGGTATTCTTACTTCATTAAAGATTGTAGAAACAATGATTGAAAATAAAAAGACATTAGCTCAGTTGACTGAACCAGTTAAGATCTATCCTCAGCTACTTATCAATGTACGTGTTAAAGATAAGAAAGTTGTATTGGATGATCCAGATGTAGCTCAGGCTGTTGAAGATGTCGCTAAAGCACTTGAAGGTGATGGTAGAGCATTAGTTCGTCCTTCAGGTACTGAACCAGTAATCCGTGTAATGGTTGAAGCACCAACTGATGAATTATGTCATGAACATGTTCTTAAGGTTGTTAATAAGATCAAAGAAAAAGGATATGCGGTAGACTAAAATTACATAATTTCACAAAATATTGCTATAACATTATGGCAATATTTTTTATAATAAGAATACGAGGTGACTGCGTATGAAATATTGTATAAATATAATTGATGATGAAAAGAATTTAAATGATCTTGTGAGAACGTATCTTGAAAAAGAAGGGTATGAAGTCCATTCTTTTTACACATATGATGAAGCACATGATCATATTCAAGATGATGTTCACCTTTGGATTGTGGATATCATGCTTGATAAAAACAGTGGTTTTGACTTGTTAAGTGAAATCAAGTCATTAAAACCAGATATGCCAGTTGTTTTCATGAGTGCAAGAGATCAGGAGTTTGATCGTATTATTGGACTTGAAAAAGGAAGTGATGAATATATCACTAAACCATTCAATACCAAAGAGCTTGTGTTGCGTATAGGCAATATCTTAAAGCGTGTCTATAAGAATAAACAGGAACTTACAGAAGTTGATAGTTACTTGATTGATGAGACAAAACGTAAGGTTACTGCTGATGGAAAAGAGATTGAATTAACGACAAAAGAGTATGAATTACTTCTTTACTTTGTTAAAAATAAGGGATTGGCCATCTCTAGAGAACAAGTTTTAACAAAAGTATGGGATGAAAACTATTTTGGTAGTGATCGTGTCGTTGATGATACATTAAGAAGATTAAGAAAGAAGATGCCAAATATTAATATTAAGACAATCTATGGATTTGGCTATAGGCTTGATTAATGAAAAAGAAAATAAATTTTAATATTCTTTCACGTTTTTCCTTGTTAAGTCAGCTTCTCATTGTTTTTGGTTTAGTGCTTATTTCCTTTTTGACAATAGTGATGCCACTTATTCAATATAATGCAAATCACATTATTGAGAATCAGATGTACGATATGCTTGAGAATACTCAAAATGAGCATATTCCCGGGGAAATAAGAAAAGAGAAGAGAAAGAATCGTTTGATTTCTCATCTTTATTATGATGCTGAAAAGAATGAATGGGTTTCAGATTCTTTTGATATTGATTATTCTTTTGCCAATTCTTTATATTATCATGTAATAGGCAATGATCTTGAAGGAATTGTAAAAGATAAAGCGCATAAGACAAGAACTGGTAGTGGTGTCATTGATGGCACAACATATTACTATCGTATTGCTCATCTTACGGAGTCTAATACGGATTATTATCAGATCAGTTTTTTATCTAATGATTATTCTGATAAACTATTAGGAATATTGATGAAACGTGTTATCTACATTCTCTATGCGTTTCTATTGATTATGGCGATTGTACTTATTTTGTGGGTATTAACATTTATTAAGCCATTAAATAAGATTAAAGAGTACGTCAATAAGATTCCTAGTGGTGAAGAGGGAGAGCTTCATTTAAATAGAAAAGATGAGATTGGTATTGTTGGTGATGCCATTGTACATATGAATGCGGATATCAAGAGACAAGAGAAGGCTAAAGAAGAGATGATTCATAATATCTCCCATGATTTAAAGACACCGATTGCCTTGATTAAATCATATGGTCAAAGTGTAAAAGATGATATCTATCCATATGGAGATAAAGAAAGTTCCATGGATATTATTTTAGAGAATGCGAATAGATTGGAGCATAAAGTAAAGATGCTGCTATACCTTAATCGTTTGGATTATCTTAGCAGCGAAGATAAGAAGCTAGATAGCTTTGTAATGAAAGATCTTATAGTAAGAGATATTGTGCCGATGCAGTCACTAAATGATCTTGATATTGTACTTGATTTAGATGAAAGTACATTTGTAGGTAATCCTGATCATTGGCGTGTCGTTATTGAAAATATTGTGGATAATGCTTCACGTTATGCTAAGTCGGTCATTAAGATTACTGTTAAGGATGGCAATATGACTATCTTCAATGATGGGGAACATATTGATTCCCATCAGATTCAAGATCTCTTTGATCCTTATGTCACAGGTGTAAAGGGACAATTTGGATTAGGATTATCCATTGTTAAGAAGACATGTCAGATGTACAATTATAATGTTAAAGCAGTCAATGAAGAAAATGGTGTGTCTTTCATTTTTACTAAATAAAAAAGTCCGATTATGAAGTGACCCCCAAAAGTCTAACTTTTGGGGGTCGGTACATTACGATCGGACTTTTTATTCGCCTTTGATATAGAATAAAATAAACTGGTAAAAATAGAGACCTGACCAGATTACAAATGTGTGTGCATAGTTGCCAAAGTAGTTATCAAGGGAATCTGGGAAGAATGAGATGGATGTTACATTAAGATTAAATGCAACAATAAATAGAATGATACCTAGAATGCCTGAAAATAGAGCTGTAAGCGGCGTATTGTATAAAGAGGCATGACTGGATATAAAACAGATAAACACTCCTGATAGAACGTATGACAGCATTATGAGAAGCTGTCTAATGACATATTGTGTAGAACTATCGCTTAAGTTAGTTAATAAGATAATAAATAGACTTTGAATAATAATGTATAAAATAGGCCCAAAGAAATAGAGCGCCTTATAGAATTTTTCTTTCATGATATGCTCCTTTCACGTACTTATTATGGGTGATGAATTAACGAAAAGCAAGTATACAAATATGTGATATTCATCTATAATAGAGATGGTGATTTTATGAAAAAGAAACTCATTGTCTTTCTTGCTCTATTGATGGTAGGATGCAGTGCCAGCAAGAAAATAACATTAAAAAAAACAGTGACAATTGAATTCTATTCCATTAGTGAATGTGCACAATGTCAGGTATTTAAGAAGAAGGCTCTTCCTTATTTTAAAGAACGTTATGGTAAAAAAGTGATTATCAAGATGTATGATATGGATGAAGAGTCTACAAAACCACATTATGATGAAGCATTAAAGCACCTTCAGGAATGGGATGAAGCATTCTATGGACAAAGTCCTTTTCTTTATGTAAAGAATCATTTTGCTTATCTTGGTTATAATGCAGGAGATGAGGAATGGATTGCCAAGGATATTGAGGCATCATTGAATAAAGAAAAGTTAAGCAAGAGACTAGAAGGACATCGTTTTCTTTATCAGAAATAATTGAAGAGGTAGGAGGAATATAATATGCCAACACCACATAATGAAGCAAAAAAAGGCGATTTCGCCAAAACTGTATTAATGCCAGGAGATCCACTACGTGCTAAGTTCTTAGCAGAAAATTATCTTGAAGATGTAAGACAGGTCAATGGTGTAAGAGGGATGCTAGGTTACACTGGAACATATAAGGGAAAAGAAGTCTCTATCATGGGTTCAGGTATGGGTATGCCTTCAATTGGTATCTATTCATACGAATTATATACAAATTATGGTGTAGAAAACATTATTCGTATTGGAAGTGCAGGTTCTCTTCAGAAAGATGTACATATTAGAGATGTCATTATCGCACAGGGAGCATGTACAGATTCAGCTTGGGCACATCAGTATGAATTACCAGGAACATTTAGTGCCATTTCTTCATATGATCTATTGGAAGCTGCTGTAAAGGAAGCTAAAGAAAAGAACATTAAATATCATGTAGGTAATGTGATCGCATCTGATCTTTTCTATCACGCAGATGGAGAAGCAGCAATGAGCTGGTGCAAAATGGGTGTATTAGCTGTAGAAATGGAATCATATGCATTATTCTCTACAGCAGCATATTTAGGAAAGAAAGCTTTAACATTGTTGACAATTTCAGATTCATTAGTATCAGATGAACCAGAAACAACTGCTGAAGAAAGAGAAAAGACATTTACTGCCATGATGGAAGTAGCATTGGAGATTGCCTAATGAAAATCAAATGTGCATTCTTTGATTTTGATGATACGATAGCGCATGGCGATACTATTCATAAATTATTGATCTATACTTTCAAGAAACATCCATTATCTTCATGGCGTTATATTAAGACCGCATTCTTTGGCTTAGGACATCTTTTAAAACTAGTTCCTATGGAGAAAGTAAAAACTACGATTCTTTTTCCTTTAGACTTGTTTACTCAAGAGGAACTAAAGGTATTCTATGAAGAAAAAGTTGTTCCAAGCTATTATCCACATATGGTAGAAGAGATGAAAAAAAGAAAAGAGGAAGGCTGCCATGTCTTCTTGGTTACTGCTTCATCTGAAGCTTATATGCATTTTAATAAGCTGCCAATTGATGTTTTAATGGGTACAAAAACAAAAATAATTGATGGAGAATATTCATCAAGGATAATTGGAAAAAACTGTAAAGATGCGAATAAATGCGATCGCATTAATGAGTATCTAAAAGAACATGATTTTGAGATTGATTATGATCATTCATATGGATATTCAGATTCTGATCATGATATTCCCATGTTATCAATGGTGAAAAACAGATATCGCGTATCTAAAAAAGACGGCGCATTATCGCCTTTTATTCCTAAAGAGCAATAGATAAAATTGCTCTTTTCTATTGTTATAAATTATTGTATACTATTTGTTATGAAAAAGAGGTGTACTCAATGAATGTGAGAATGCGTGATACGTATGCAAAAATTAATTTGAAGAACATTAAAGAGAATGTAGATACAATCTATGATAAAGTAAAGAAACCATTAATTGCGATCATTAAAGCAAATGCTTATGGCCATGGTTATAAAGAAGTTGCTTCAGCATTAAAGAATAATAATAAAATTGCTTTATTTGCCGTAGCTACATTAAAAGAAGCAGTAGACTTAAGAGATTTAGGTATTAAGCAGGATATTCTTGTATTAGGAGCAATCCCACTTGAAGATTTATCTATTGCCATTGAGAAAAATATTACTTTACCATTGTTCTCATTTGAATTCTTAAAAGAAATTAATGCTATGCATCATTTTGATGCCCCAGTCAAAGTTCATATCGCTATTGATTCAGGTATGAATAGAATTGGCTTTAAGACTAAAGAGGAATTAGAGAAAGCTTTCTCTTTAATTGATCCTGATAAGGTGAATGTAGAAGGAATTTTCACTCATTTTGCAACTGCAGATGAACCTGATAATGACACTCAGAATGAGTCTTATGAAAAACAGCTTTCATTGTTCAAGAGCATTGTGGGAGATTATAAATTTAAATATGTACATTGTGATAACTCTGCCGCAATGATGTTCCATCATTCTGAATATGGAAACTTAGGAAGAATTGGTATTGCTCTTTATGGTGTAGATCCAAGAGGTGTAGATAATGATGAATTAAAGCAAGCTATGTCTCTTTATACTAAAGTTGCAATGATCAAGAAAGTTCCTAAGGGTGAAAAAATCGGTTATGGAATGACATATACTACTCAAGAGGATGAACTTATTGCTACATTGCCAATTGGTTATGCAGATGGCTTTATTCGTGCAAACCAGGGCAGAAAAGTATTTATCAATGGTTCATACTATCCAGTAGTTGGTAGAGTGTGCATGGATCAGTGCATGGTTAAAGTTGATGAAAATGTTCATGTACATGATGAAGTAGAAATCTTCGGTGAACATATCTCATTAGCTAAAATGGCTAAAGAGTTAGATACTATTCCTTATGAAATCACATGCTTATTATCATTGAGAGTGGAAAGAGAATATGAAGAATAGAGAAGCTTATATTTCATTAATTAAGAAGCTAGAAATACTTTCATCTATTTTGTTAGTTGTATTTATTGTCTTATCCGTTGTCATGAAATGGGGACTTGCAGGTATTGTATCAGGAATAGTTATCTATATTCTTATTGCAATATATACATATTCAATTATTAAAAAGTGCGCATGTCCATCTTGTGGCAATACAGAAATATTTATTCGTAAAAGAGGAATGATTGTTGGGGTAGAAAAAAGATGCCCTCGCTGTCATAAGAAATTATAGGAGAATCGAAAGATTCTCCTTTTCCATTTTTTACCATATTTTATACATTATTATACGTGAGTTGTATTCTATACTCACATTAAGAGGTGAATAAAATATGAAATACAAAAAATTAACGCTTTCTTTAATAATTATGATGATTTTATCTTTAGGTGGCGTAGCTGCAACGTTAACATATGCTAAGCTATCTAGCTCCAATACAACACAGACAATGAGTGGTGGTACACCACCATCAATGCCTGGTAATAGTCAGTCTAATTCTTCAGGTAATACAACACAAAATCAGTCTAATTCTTCAGGTAATACAACGCAGAATCAGTCTAATTCTTCAGGTAATACAACGCAGAATCAGTCTAATTCTTCAGGTAATACAACGCAGAATCAGACTAATTCTTCAAGTAATACAACACAAAATCAGACTGATTCATCCAATAAGAATATGATGATTTCTAGTACACAAAGTAGTGGATTAGGTTCAATGCAAGTATTGATAATTGGAGAATGTCTATTTGTATTTAGTGCTTCTTCATTAGTTCTTATTGCGACAAAAGCTGGAAAGAAATCAATCAAAGAGGCTTTAAATAAATCTCATAAGGTTGTTATTGTAGTAATCTCAACAGTGTTATTAACAGGAGCGTTGACATATGGAACGGTGATGTGTGCTAACACATATTTATTAGACAGTAAGCAGGTACAATTGCAGGGTAGCGGTACACCGCCAACTCTTCCAAGTCAATCACAGTAAAAAAGCTCTTCCTTAATGGAAGAGCTTTACGATGTTATTTTTTTGCAATAACTTCAATTTCAATTAATGCACCAGCAGGAAGTTTAGCAACGCCAACTGCACTTCTTGCAGGATATGGTTCTACAAAGTATGAAGCGTAGATATCATTAACTGTTTTAAAATCATCGATG
This sequence comes from Kandleria sp., assembly GCF_017934775.1. NCBI lineage: Bacteria > Bacillati > Bacillota > Erysipelotrichia > Erysipelotrichales > Coprobacillaceae > Kandleria > Kandleria sp. Next base: position 10,255 of record NZ_JAGBIX010000053.1, read on the forward strand.
TTATCAAGGAAACAAGTTGTTTTAACAACATTGGTGAAATTAAGATTCTGACTTTCTAGAAGACCTTTAATATTACGAAGTACCTGGTGTGTCTGTGCTTCGATGCCTTCTGTCATAGTGCCAGTTGATGGATCTAGGCCAATCTGTCCTGAAAAGAAGATAAATTCTCCTGTATCAATTCCTTGTGAATAAGGCCCAATGGCTTGTGGTGCGTTATTTGTCTTAACTGTTTTATTCATAATCTTCGTCTCCTTTACTAGTGAATATCATATCATACTTAATAATGTATGAAAATAGAACAAATGATATCATATTGAAAGGAATTGTTATTTTTGTTAAAATATTTGAGTCGGAGGTAAGCTTCAATGGAATTTATTAAGAAATTTGCAAAAGAAATCAGTGTGTTTGGATTAGTTCTTGTAGTATTTTTAGGTTTGTTTATTTATCGTCAGGCAACTTATGCTACTTATAAGACAGTCAATGCATCAGTTGTAGAAAAGGCAATTAAAAATAAAGATGATATGATCCTTGTCGTAGGTCCATCAAGCGATTCTACAGTATCATCTTATCAGAGCGTATTGACTGAATTCGCAACTAAAAACAGAAAATATACTATCTCTTATTTAGATAAGAGCAGTTCTTATTTAAGCAAGACATTCAAGATTGATGCTGCAACACCATGCACATTAATCATCAAGGATGGAAAAGTAAAAGCACATAAATCTGGAGCTTTGCAGTATTATTATCTATTAGATTTTATTAAAGAAAATGCTTAGTTTTCTAGCGAGTCACAAACTCGCTTTTTTGTTTGCACAAAAAAAGAGACTGTAACGAAATGATTTAATCATTTCGTTAGGCTTCTTTTTTTTCCATATTTTTCATGATATGTAGTATATGATTTCATTCTATTCATTCTCATAAGACTCACAATAAAAAAACCCTAAAAAAGGGCGTAA
>NZ_JAGBIX010000054.1:0-23148 GCF_017934775.1 Kandleria sp.
TCTATGTCCATGTTTGTAGTCTTTATTCATGAACGTTATTATACAAAAAGAGCCCCGCTTAGGCGAGGCTGAGTTGAGTCCGTCGGCTTTCATCCCACAAGCTAAAGCTTGATGGGTTTTCAGCCGTAAGCATTATATAAAAAAGGAATACGAGCATTTTCTCGTATTCCTTTTAGATCTTGTAGCCAACAACAACCTTTGTCTGTCTTGCGACACGATTAACGTCCCAGAGTTTGTTTGTATTATTGACACTGTTTGGATCATGTATGATGAGTTTGCCATCAGTGTTGATTCCTGCAATAACAATGTAATGACCACTTGTCGTAAAGTCACCTTTTTTTACATTAGCGATGAGAACATAGCCACTGCGCAAGTAAGATTGGATATTCTTAGGCTGCTTGTTTAGAACTCTTGCTTTTAGTCCTAACTTGCTTGCACCTTGAATAAGGAAATTAAAGGAAGATCCTAATCCTTCACGATAGTATCCTTGCTTTAAGGCCCATTGTCCTAATGTGTAAGGATCCTTGTCAGTCTTGCCTGTTAATCCTGAATAGATCATGGACATACATGTAGGTCCACATCCTCTTGGCGCAAATAATCCGGCACTGAATGTACGATAGCCCCATCTTTGATCCCACTGAATAAATTTAGGAATCGTACCTTTCTTGACTTCTCCAGTAATATCAATGCTTTGTGCATTGAAAGTAGAAGCTTTCGTCTTGTACTCATATGCAAATTTAGCAATTTCAGGATACTTTTGTGTATATGTGATTAATTCACTTGGGCATCCCTGCTTCTTTAACATATCAATTGTAATATCTTTTGCTTCTAAAGTTTTCTGAACAGTCTTTTTCTTAACAGTCTTGGCTTTTACCTTCTCTGTTTTCTTTACTGTTGTTACAGTCTCTGCTTTCTTCTTAGAGAACTTAGAAACTGTGAAGAATCCCATTCCGATAAAAAGGAATAAAACTAATGCAGCAGATATAACACGTTTAACTCTTAAACGTTTTCTTTTCTTAGGCTTAGTAGGAAATTGAGAATAGGCATGAAGTTTTCTTTGACGAGCATTAGGGTATCTTAATGAGCCCTTACTATTTCTATGCCTACTTGAAGTTGACTTGCGACGCTGTGCATTCTTTCCTGTCATCTTATCATCCTTTCGCATTCCCACTTAGTTTACCATATAAATAATTTAATGCAAATTGAAAACACGATGAGAATCCTCTAATTCAAAGAGATTATAGGATTTTATCATTAATTTGACAATTAATCTTCTAATGCCTGTTTTAAATCTTCAATGATATCTTCAACGTTTTCGATACCGACAGATAAACGAACCATATCTGGCATAACTCCACCAGCTTTTAATTCTTCATCAGTCAACTGACGATGTGTAGATGATGCTGGATGTAATACGCATGTATGTGCATCAGCGACATGTGTTGCGATCATCGCAACTTTTAATTTTTTCATAAATGCTTCAGCAGCATCTCTTCCACCTTTAACACCAAAAGCGATGACACCACAAGTACCATTTGGCATGTATTTTTGTGCTAGATCATAATATTTATCTGATGGAAGTGATGGATATGAAATCCATGAAACATGTTCATTCTTTTCTAGGAACTGTGCTACTTTAAGTGCATTTGAACAATGAACAGGAACTCTGACTGCTAATGTTTCTAATCCAAGATTTAAGAAGTAAGCATTCATTGGTGCCTGGATTGCACCAAAGTCTCTCATAAGCTGACTTGTACATTTTGTGATGAAGGCTCCCTCTTTACCAAACTTAGTTGCATATGTTAAGCCATGGTAGCTTTCATCTGGTTCACATAATCCAGGGAATTTTTCTTTGTGTGCCATCCAATCAAATTGACCGTGGTCAACGATGACACCACCAACTGTTGCATCATGTCCATCCATATATTTTGTAGTTGAATGAGTGACGATGTCACATCCCCATTCAAATGGACGACAGTTGATTGGAGTTGCAAAAGTGTTATCCATGATTAGTGGTACACCATGCTTATGTGCTGCATTAGCAAATTTTTCAATATCAAATACAGTCAAGGCAGGATTAGCGATTGTTTCTCCGAATACTGCTTTTGTATTTGGTTTAAATGCTGCATCTAATTCTTCTTCACTGCAATCTGGATTAATGAAAGTAAAGTCAATGCCCATCTTTCTCATTGTGACATTGAACAAATTGAAAGTTCCTCCATAGATGCTTGTAGAAGCGATTACATGATCACCAGCATTGGCAATATTAAATACCGCAAAGAAGTTAGCAGCCTGACCACTGCTTGTAAGCATGGCAGCAGTTCCCCCTTCAAGTGCTGCAATCTTATTAGCGACAAAATCATTAGTAGGATTCTGTAATCTTGTATAGAAATAACCAGAAGCTTCTAGGTCAAATAATTTACCCATATCTTCACTTGTATCATATTTAAAAGTCGTAGACTGAATGATTGGAATCATTCTTGGTTCACCATTTTTTGGCGTATAGCCTGCTTGTATACATTTTGTTTCTTGTTTCATAAATTCTCTCCTTGCTTTTTTAAATAATTATAGACATTATCCTATTAACATTCAATATAAAAAAAGAGCACCTTCTTTACGATGCTCATAAAAAAACCGTATTTTTCCATAATAAATTATGTTTATTAGGAAAAACATAAATTTAAAACTACTTTCTCAATAAATATAAAGTGGGGTATTCCCTGTGCCAACAATCTTCTTTCCTTTTAAAGTGGCAACATAATAGATTGCTTTCTCATCTAGCTTATAATAAATGTTAAGATTTTCAATATCCCTTATTTTAACATTTTTTTCTTTAAGGTCCTCTTTAACTAACCTTTCGATATCTTGACTAGATACATTGAAAAAATCATACTGAATTTCTACATTAACCTTCATATTACCCACCTCCACAATATCATTATAGCTTTTCTATGCTTTTTATACAAGAAAATACAAAAAATATAAAAAAAGATAGTTAAATTTATGTTTATTATAATTTTATCCATCAAAATAAAAAACAAGAACTCAGATGAGTTCTTGTAATTCTTTAGGATTATCCGCATACTTCAATGCTTCATCCCTACTTATATAGCCTTGTTGGACAAGTGTCATTAAAGAATGATTCAAGGAGATCATTCCCTGAGTAGCGCCTGTCTGTATCATAGAGTTGATCTGATGCCCCTTGTTCTCTCTTATGAGGTTTCCAATGGCATCATTGACAAGCATAACTTCAAATGCTGGAATACGACCACGTCCGCCTTGCATTGGCAGAAGTGTCTGAGTGATGACAGCTTTTAGAACACCTGCCAACTGAATTCTTACCTGCGCTTGCTGATGCTGTGGGAAGACATCGATAATACGATCAATGGTCTTGGCTGCTCCAATGGTATGTAATGTAGAGAAGACAAGATGCCCGGTTTCAGCTAATGTGATTGTTGCCTGAATGGTTTCAAAGTCACGCATTTCTCCTACCAGGATAACATCTGGGTCTTCACGCATCGCACTTCTTAAAGCGGTGTTGAATGAATCTACATCCCTATTCAATTCTCTTTGGTGAATAAGAGCCAAGTCTTCTTTATAAAGATATTCGACTGGATCTTCAATCGTAATGATATGACAATGACGATGATGATTGATTTCATCAATCATTGCAGCAAGCGTTGTAGACTTACCTGAACCAGTTGGTCCTGTAACTAGCACTAGTCCACGCGGTTCTTTAGTAAGTGTACGCATGATTTCAGGTAGTTTTAGTTCATCTATTGATCTGATATGTTCATAGATGACACGAATAGCAGCTGTACGCTGTTCTTGCTGAAGATAGACGTTTACACGATAACGCATGCTGTTTTCTACATAGACAAAGTCTAAATCGACACCTTTGCTAAGAACAGATTGATCCTCTTTTTCACAGAGGATATCCAGCATGTTCTTAGTATCTTCTTGAGAATATCCTTCTACTAGTTTCAATGCACCATTCTCACGAATGGTTACTTGTCCTTTTTCATCAATATGGACATCAGAGTAGCCTTTAAATCTTGATTTTTCTAATAGTGTATCCAATACGTTCATATGATTACTCCTCATAGTAAGAAATACGTTTTAGTTCATCAATTGTTGTCACACCTTCTTCTACGAGATCCTGTGCGGCTTCAAAAAGTGATTTATAATTCTGCGTTTTCTTTACATAGGCCTTAATATCATCCAATGATTTCTTTTCTGAAATCATTCTTTTTACCTGACGGTCAATGAGTACAATTTCATGAATAGCTGTTCTTCCTGAATAGCCTGTATGATTACATAGATTACATCCGTGAGCATGAGAGACGTAAGGAATCTTCTTAGTCAAGATCTTTTCTTCTTCAGGTGTTGGTGGTTCCTGTGTGGCACAGTATGGACATACCTTCTTGATAAGTCTTTGAGCCACTACACCAACTAGTGAACTGGCAATCATATATGGTTCTACGCCCATATCTTCAAGTCTGACGATTGTAGATAAGGCATCGTTGGTATGTAATGTACTAACGACAAGATGACCTGTAATAGCCGCTCTGACTGAAATATCAGCTGTTTCATTATCACGTGTTTCACCTACCATGATAATATCTGGATCCTGTCTTAAGATAGCTCTTAGTCCAGCTTCAAAGCTCATTCCCGCCTGATTGTTGACTTGTACCTGATTAATACGTTCCAATTGTTCTTCTACTGGATCTTCAATGGTTGTGATATTGACCTGTCTTTTAGCTAAGGCCTTCATGACCATATACAATGTTGTTGTTTTCCCTGAACCAGTAGGCCCTGTTACATAGATGATGCCATTTGGCATTTCCATCATCTTGTTCATCTTGGCTGCATCCTCATCATGCATGCCATAATTGTTTTCAAAATCAATTTCAGCATTGGAGTTAAGATAACGCATAACAATCTTTTCTCCATGAACTGTAGGAATAGTAGATACACGAAGGTTCATCGTAATCCCATTGATTGTTGTGATAATATGACCATCCTGAGGAATACGTCGTTCAGATATATCCAAGTTAGATAAAATCTTGATACGTACTACCAGCGGTGAATGAATACTTGATTGTAACTTCATGCTGTCAAGTAACATACCATCTATTCTTGTACGAACTAATGTTTCATCTTCAAATGGTTCAATGTGAATATCTGATACATTATCTCTGTATCCTTTAATAAGAATAGAGTTAAGAAGTTTTACTACAGGAGAATCGTCATCATCTACATTAAAGAGTTCTTCATCTTCAAAAGCATACAAGTCCGCATTCTTGTTGATGTCTTCAGAAGCAGTACTTGAATTGAGTTCACTATAATAATAGTCAATCGCATTGGAAATATCTTTTTCCATTGCCAAGAATAATTTAATATGCTTGCCAGTTACCAAGCGAATATCTTCAATACCATAGTAGTTTAATGGATCATTTGTAACAACAATTAAGCCGTTTTCTTCTTTGGTCTGAATCGCAATCATATTATATTTTCTTGATAATTCTTCTGGTATAAGGGCTACTGCCTCTTTATCAATCTCATATGTTTCAAGAGAAATCAAAGGCAGATCCATCTTCTTTGAAAGAACGACCAGCATTTCTTCTTCCTTGATAAAGCCAAGGTCAATCAAGTGTTCACCAATCTTCTTTGAACGATCAGCCCTTTGTGCCTGTAAAGCTTCTTGTAGCTGCTCTTCAGTGATATACCCTGCTTCTACAAGCATATCTCCCAATCGTAGATTCTTCATAACTCTTTACTCCTTATAGTAATAAATCTTATTGTGATGATTTTCATTGATATCCAGATTATACGATTCAGTAGAATCTGGAAGATTTATATCTAAATGATTCTTTAGTTTAAACCTAAGTAATTCTAATGTCTGTTTTTGAGCATAATCGTACTTTCCTTCCATTTCATATTTAAAATCAATTCTACTTTTTGATCTTATGTATCCCAAAAAATAGATGGAAAGCTTATGTCCCTTATAAAAAGATTTCTTAAATACTGGATGGTTGTTTTTATAAAGCATTCCATTTTTTACATACAGTGCCTGCCACTTATGTTCATTATCAGGACTTGCATTAGTGAAGGTAAGATATGGTGTATAAATAAGTTCATCGTGAACATATTTAATCACCTTTTCTGTTTTTTTCTGTATGCGTTTTTCGTTATAGTGCAATGCATTATCGACAATCCTATAAAACTTAAATGAGCTATATCCTAAGATGCTGAAGGTAATAAACATCAGTAGATAGATCTTTATCTTCTTTAGTTTCATAGACTAACCCTCAATTATTATCTATTCTTCATTTAACATATAGATCTCTAGCACAGTGTTAAATCTTACAGATGAAGTAGAATCATTATCTACGCTATAACTAAATGAAGAGATATACGCACTCTTGATACGACTTCTGATCTGGTCAATAAATTTTAAATAAGATTTGCTGTCACCATCACAGATAATAGATACTGTGCTTAATGTGATATTCTTTGGCAATGTTGTTTGTTCACTGCCTTCCTGATCATTTGTCTGTTTTTGTCCAGATGTCATATTTAATGAAACAGGTGTAAGCTGACAGTTTTGAATTTCAGTTGTGATTGTTTTACTCAAATTTGTATTTGATGTCTTTTTATAATAACGTTGTGTCAATTGTTTATGATTTTTTTGCTGAACGCTCAACTGTGCAGAAGCATTCTGATAAAGCTGCAGCTTAGACTGCAGTTCAGTCAATTCTACATTTCTTTTGGAAATGGTTTCCTTGTTTTTTTGATAGCCATCAAGCTGTGGCTTAATGAGACCAAACCATCCTCCCATAATCAATAGGAAACAAAGAAGAACGTAAAGCATAATCTTTTCTCGTTTCGACATAGACTGAAAAATCTCTTTCACTCTACATTCCTCCTTTCAATTGAAAACTTACTGAATAATGATAAGTGTAGTTAGAAGGCTGTGTTGTATTCTGATTGCCAGTTGTATCTTCTTCAGTTGCATTTTGATCAGTTGTATTTTGTTGCGTAGTATCCTCTTGAGAGTTATCAGATGTATAACCATTAAAAGTCACTTTATCATAATGCGTGTTCTTTGAAATCTCATCTACATATTCATTGACATTCAATGCTGAGGTTGTAGTCCCCTGCACTGTTACTGCATTGTTGTCTTTTGAAAATGTCATCTGTGTAATCTGACAATCAGACTTTTCTGCACGATTATAGAGATCGTCTCCTATTTTTTGTGTAAAGGGAACATAGTCATCAAGTGACTTGTTGAACTTTGTGATTTTCTGGTTATCAGAAATCAAAGTTTTTGTTTCCTCATAGGACTCTTTATCAGCCACAGATAATGCCCCTTTTGTCTTTCCTATCTGACGATTTACATCATTTAATTCACTTTGCGTTGCCAATCTCGCATACAGTGCTGTTCCAGATGCAACAAGGACCACAAAAACAATACCGGCGATTGGCAAAATTATTTTGTATTTATCATATCTATGCGGATCTTTAAACGATTCCTCGTATACCGCAAGAATATTTATTCTCTTGCTTTTGATTCCCATTCCTTACTCCCCTATCAGATAACCTAAAGTATTAAGATAATTATTCAAGGAAACTTCTTCCCCATTTTCCTTGTCATAATAAATACCTTTTGCTTTTGGCAGCATCATGCTTTCTATTTCTAAAATGTTTGATATTCTCTCACAGACAAGATCACTAATATCCGGACTCAATCCTGAAAAATAAACTGTTGAGAACGGTGCATTATTTTTCGGACTGTTCGCAAACTGCTGAAGCTGAGATATTGCTCTAACAATATCTGAGCCAAAGCTTTGTGTATCGTTGATATCAGAGAATATTCTGTTTCTTGTCGTTAAAACATAATTTCCCTTTGAAAATACTGATGAAATAATTTCATTTCCATCAACTCTTGTAATAGAAAATGAACCATCTGTCATATTAGGCAAATATTCTTTTAATCTAATAAGAATATTGATTGAAAAGTCAATATCGACTACATCTATTTCAAGACTTTCAAATAGATTAAGATATGTCGTAATCAAGTCTTTTTCAATCCCCACTCCTAATATACGCACTGCTCTTTTTATTTCTTCATCTTCTCCAATGAAACCATAATCATAGAGCATCTCTTCATCACCTTCATAAAGAGTCGCAAACTCATTTTTGAGATGTTCTATGATTCTTTTCTTTGACATCTTTGGAATAACCAATGATCTTGCGATGATCTTATTACTATCTAGAATCAAGATACACTCTTCAATATCATATTGACTCTTTAATTCAGCCAAGGCTTCCTTGATGCTTGTATCATCAATAATGACACCATTGATAATGGCGTTATCATCTATTTTAATATGTGCGTGATGAGCGATGTTAACCGCATCCCTTTTACGTTCCCCTTGAATAAATTCAATACTTTGTGTCTTTATTAAAATAATATTTTCCATAAGCATCCCCTAATTTCCGATGCTGCCATATAGTGAATACAATGGCAACATGACAGATATGATAATAAGTCCAATCATTGCCCCTAACACAATGATAAGAACTGGCTGTAGAATCGTTATCATCTGGTCTGTCGCAATCTCTGCTTCGAATTCGAAATCATCACTGATGCTGTCGAGCATCGTATCAAGACGACCTGATTCTTCACCAATGTAGATTGAAGCAGAAAGTTTTGGATCAAAACCTTCAACTTTATCTAATGCCACAGATAGATTTTGTCCAGCACGTACATCCAATGCTACCTGTTCAAACTGTGATTCAATGTAGACATTGTTGATGGTATTTCTTGCCAATGATAAAGACTTAATCATTGATACCCCACTTGTATACAACGAACTTAAACTACGAGCAAAACGTGCTGTGTAAATGATACTGATCAAATGACCAATCAATGGCAGTTTAATCTTTAAGCGATCCCATTTATATCTTATTGAAGGTGCCTTCAATGATGCATTGACTGATGCTATTAATGATAATAAAACAATTAATATCCAGTACCATGAATCAATCATGATTCTAGAAATACCAAATACAATCTTTGTGATTACTGGCATCTCATATCCATGGAAGACTTCAAAGAACTGCGGCATGATTACTGTAAATACTACAATCATAACAATAACTGTAACAGTCAATAGAATCATTGGATATGTCATTGCAGATTTGATTTTCCCATTTAATCTATTATCTCTAGTAAACTGGTCAGCTAATTTCAAGAATGCCTGATCAAGTTTACCTGATGCCTCTGCACTTTTGATCATATTAATCATCAATGGTGGAAACATATCATCCTGCATGGATAAAGCTGTACTCATTGGAAAACCTTGCTGAAGCTTAACGTAGACATTACGATAAATCATTTTTAGTTTTGCATCATGTTCACGTCTTACAACAATGGACATTGCAGAAATAAGTGAGATCCCTGATTGAATCATAGTTCCCATCTGACGACAGAAATCTGAAGCTGCATCATTCTTGATAGCTTTTTTCTTCTTATCATCTTTGGCTTCTTTGGAATAAATTAAAAACATCCCTTCTTCTCTTAAATGATTAAGAAGTTCTTCATAATTATCAACTTCCACTTTACCAAAGTGGTGTTTAGAATAAATATCTTTTGCACAATATCTAAATACAGCCATTTTCAATCATCTTCCATATATAAAATTATAACTCAAATATTACTTTTTTGAATATAAAGTCACTTATTAGTCAAATAATATAAGCAAAAAAGTGAGATCTTATCGACCTCACTTTTTATTTCATGTATTTTTTTAAATTAAAATGTTCCTTTTTAGCAAGTTCAAGAAGCTGCTCATTTGATGCATCTTCTACCTTGCACATATCAAGAAAGCCAAAGAATCCTGAAAAGCTGACCATCTGTGCTCCATACTCATTAATCGGATCATTTCTTAATCTCTTATAATCAATTTCTTTCTTTGATGAAAACATATTATCACTAACTTATAAATGAAGATTAAAGAAAGACAAATACAATAATAATAATTGCCATCCATACAATGAAGAAATAAATGCACCAAAACAAATGAACGGACCAAATGCCATATGTTCCTGCAATTTAATATTATGAGTTGCCAACAAGAAAATAGCCCAAATGCCAGCTAACACAATCGCAATAAATATACCAATAAGCATAAGCTTATAGCCTAGCAGAAAACCAAGCACCGCTGTGAGTTTAATATCGCCTCCGCCAAAGGCGCCATCCTTAATGTAACATAAGCCAAGCATCGGCAGACTGACACAGAAGAATCCAATCACCTTTTCAATAAGAGGAACATTTCCAACAAAAATCGAAAGAATACCCATTATTCCTAACGCTATTACAAGTTCATCCGGTATTGTCATAGTATCAATATCAATAAACGTAATAGCCAAAAGGATCATGTAGCATACAAAAACAAAAGGTGTCACAATATCAAAATAGAATGCATGTAAGCAGATCAAGCCAATACATCCTCCCATTATTTCAATGAGCGGCGTACGCCAGCCAATCTTTGCGCCGCAATAGCGGCATCTTCCTCTCAAAAGAACCCAGCTTACAATTGGTATGAGATCATACCATTTTAGTTGTGTCTTGCATTCATCACATCTGCTTCTTCCTTTGCTTATTGATATGCCTTTAGGCAATCTGTCAATAACAACATTAATAAATGAAGCGACACATGCCCCTACTATAAATGCATAAATATATACTAAAATCATTTTTATCACCCGTATATTTCTGAGTTTGTTAAATATTTAGTTAACCAATCTTTATATTGTTGTTTAGTGGAATTCTTGGCGTTTGAATAGTCTCCAACATTTGTCCATGAATATTTTCGAGCATCTTCTAGTGTGCTGCTTCCTGAATAACCAAGTGCATCAACAGTTAAATTGCCATATTTCAAATCACAACAGTAGATATCAGCGCTACCAAAGTTCTGATTAACGACAAGATCTCCTTTTAAATATGTAGAATTTGGATCAAAAGCTGGATTCATTAACTGCCAGCCACTTAACGCATTGCCAGGAGATAAGGTATCATTTACTTGTTTCTCTTCAATCTTAATACCAGAAGAAATATTTTTCCCAGTAACAACCCAATCACCAGTCTTAGCTACCTTTAAATAGATTTTATTATTATAAGTAACATAGTCACCTACACGATATCTATTGTCACTAACATATGTACCTTGATCAAGCTTGGTTCCATCATCTCTTACACAATCAATAAACTGTATACGATCATAAACGGTAAATGTAACAAGATTCGTATCAACTTTATGCAATGATACAGTATCTACACCATCTGGATAAATTGTGGCACTTAAAGCATCGACATTATGGTCAGCAGTGACATGAATACGAATATGATTGACATTCACTCCTTTGAACTTAGATCTAGGAATTACCAATTCACTGTTTCTACCCTTTCCCGTAGGATCTCTGCCTTTCTCTATGTAGAACTTCATATATTCATATTGAACTCTCTGAAAGACAGCTCTCGCACCTACTTCATACTTTGCATCCTTGCTGGCAACAGTATATTGCATAACACTAGGAACTGTCACTGCCATTAAAACTGCCAATATTACAATGACTACAATTATTTCTATTAGTGTAAATCCTTTCTTACCCTTCATTCTTTCCACCATATAAACCACTCCTACTCTCATTATCATAATATCACAATTTCACTTTATTTTGATATAAATATGACTATTGACAGCAAAAAGCAGCGAATATATCTATATATTCGCTGCATGTTTTAGCTTGTCTAAGTGTTCACGTAACTTCTTGAAATCACTTTCAGAACACTTTTCTATTTGAACTTTTTTTAAAGCTTTTTTATATTCGTTTATTTCTTTTTTGAGATGATCATGCTTTTCTGCAAGAAAGGCATCTGATTCATTCTTAAAGAGAATTCTCTCTTTCTTACTAGCATCATCTTTTTCATATTTCTTTGCTTCTTCCATTGCTTTTTCTATTTCTTCTTTACTCATATGTGATGAAGATTCAATAATAATGGATTGTGCATGTCCCGTAGAAAGATCTTTTGCACTTACATTAACAATACCGTTTGCATCAATATCAAACGTAACTTCTATCTGAGGGACTCCTCTTAATGCAGGTTTGATATGTTTTAATTTAAACTTTCCTAATGACTTATTATCTTTAGCAAGCGGTCTTTCTCCCTGCAGTACGTTGATTTCTACTTGTCTTTGGAAATTGGTACTTGTAGTAAAAATCTGCGAGTAAGTTGTTGGAATAGTGGTATTACGAGTAATTAGTGGCGTAGCCACTCCTCCTACTGTTTCTATTGATAATGTCAACGGCGTTACATCTAATAAAAGAAGATCCGTTGAAGTTCCTGTGCTTGAAAGCACAATCTGTCGCGAGAGTTTGGCTGCCTGGATTGCAGCGCCTTTAGCGACACATTCATCAGGATTTAAAGAATGGGATGGTTCTTTCCCAATGACTTGTGCTACTCTCCTTATGACTGATGGTATACGTGAAGCTCCTCCGACCATAATGCATTTGTCGAGATCACTTGGTGTGAGTCTTGCATCATTTAATGCATGCTGCATAGGAAGGACACAGCGTTCTACAAGTTCTTGTGTCAATGTTTCAAAGACAGCTCGATCAATTGTCATTTCTAGATTCTTTACTCCCAGTCTATCCTGATAGATAAATGGCAATGAGATTGTTGTTGAAGACATAGTAGACAGATCAATCTTTGCTTTCTCTGCTGCTTCAAGCACTCTTCTTTTTGCTACAAGATCTTTTCTTAAATCCACATGTTCTTTCAATAGAAAATCTTCAAAGATAAATGTAGCTAACGCTTCATCAAAATCATCTCCACCAAGATGATTATCACCACTTGTAGATAAAACTTCAATAACCCCTGCTCCTATTTCAATAATAGAAACATCAAATGTACCTCCTCCTAAATCAAAGACCATCACTTTCTGACCAAAATGATTTTCAAGTCCATAAGTCAAAGCAGCTGAAGTCGGTTCATTTATTATACGAATAACATCAAGTCCTGCAATACGTCCTGCATCCTTTGTAGCTTGACGCTGATCATCATTAAAGTAAGCCGGAACTGTAATGATTGCCTGTGTTACTTCTTCATTAAGATAATGCTGAGCATCCATCTTAAGCTTCTGAAGAATCATAGCTGAAATCTCCTGAGGCGTATAATGATTGTTGTTAAGCGTTACTTTTTGATCAGTTCCCATCAATCTCTTAATGGACATGATGGTATTATGTGGATTCATCGAAAGCTGTCGCTTTGCCAATTCACCAACAAGACGCTCTCCATCTTTATTAAACGCCACTACTGAAGGGGTTGTCTTCATCCCTTCACTATTAGGAATAATGGTTGTATGGCCATTTTCTGAAATCGCCATACAGCTATTGGTTGTCCCCAAATCAATTCCTATGACTTTTCCCATTAATGACAATCTCCTTTCTTTTTAACAGCATCCAAGACATCTTAAACACATCAGTGCGTAGCAACATGAAAATGGTGACATTGTTCTTCCATAACCCTGTGAGGTTGTAGTATATGCCCTTTGACCACCTGTCAATTGCTGAAGAAGAATCAGATACTGCAGATTCATTGGATTCATATTATATGCTGTTGAAGCATACTCCTGTGCTGCAATTGGATTACCTAATCCCTGCTCACATATAGCCGCATAATAGAACCACACATCCGTTCTGTTTCTGATACCATTTAAGACACCCATCGCTTCACTAAATCTCTGGGCCTGAATAAAGCCAGCTGCTTCTCTATATGCTTCTTCATCAGTTCCTGTAAACGATGAAGAATAGCTGCTATCATAGCTTTGCGACTGATTCGTATACGTACGATTTGTAAATCCACGTTTACGATCATCCATAATCGTTTTATAGGCAGTCTGTACCTGCTTAAATTTTTCTGTATATTCTTCCTGATGAGGATTTCCAATATTAGCATCAGGATGATACTTCTTAGAAAGACTGCGATAAGCCTTCTTTACCTCATCATCACTAGCAGAAGATGGGACTCCTAAAATATCATACGGATTCATTCATATTACCTTTCTTTCTTTTATTCTTAACACTTTCAAATCGAGACCAGACCCCAGAATAAAGAACATTTCTTAAAATGTCCCCATTTAATAAAATGGGCAGTCTTTCAAAAGCCATTGTGGCTTCACTTATAAATAGATTCAATAAAGATTCTACATATTCATCAAACTGATCCTGGTGATAGTTCTCCTTAAAAGGATTATAAGTCTTCTTCTTGATATCATCTTCAATATCATCATAAGCATCCATCAAATAAATAAACTTACCAAGATTCGCTCCTAGAATATAAAGATCATCTTTCCATATGTCATCATCATAGGCAAAGATTTCTCCCATTACTACACTAAAAGCATTGCACATCTGATCAAGATTCGTGCAGCCCTCTTTTTCTAATTCGTTGATATGATTTAAAGCCTTCTCAATACGCTTAATCTTTAAAGGATATTTCTCTTTCACTTTTAAAAAAGGCTTAGTCAATATTTTCAACTGACGATGATGACGATTTTCATCATGAACATCATCAAGTGCCTTATAATAGGCAAGCACAATGCTCATATCTGCTACATAATGATCATACTGATGTCTTACCTGCTTATGTTTCTTTAAAGGATGCATCACACAAGTCAACTCATCATGAAACAGATCAGGTTCATATAAGCCAGCCAATATTATACTTAAAAACGTCATATCATTAGAATGAAACATTGTGACTTTATGTCCATAATCATTTTTAAGACAATCACAAAGACCACAATAAAAAGAACGATACTGTTCTTTTTGACTAGCAGAAATCTTATCATTTAAGACAATATAACCAAACATAATTAACTTCTCTTATCAAAATGTGTATGACACTTTGGACATACCACTTCAACCTTTCCACGACCTCTAGGGATACGGACAAGCTGATGACACTGTGGACAACGATAATAGCGATGATCACGATCACTTAATCTTTTCTTATAAAGAGTAACCGTACGAGAAATAGGTGCAATCATTTTCATGTAAGCTTCATTCTCACTATATCGTTTATAGATATTCTTAGAGAAACTACGATATATTTCTAAAATCAACAGTGCATATGATAAGAGTGAAATAACATATGAATGTACAAATATATTAATGACGATCAAGAATAAAACAAAGAACATAATATGTGTATTAAGCGTATCTGTTCCATATCTTCCCATCATAAAACGCATAAGTTTTTCTCTCATAATTCTCGCTCCTTTTAATTGAATTATAAGTATCCTTTGTGAATCTCAAATGAACTCATAGTTTAAGTATAATGTTTTTCAATGAAAACGTAAACATAGAATTTTACAATAAAAAGCTCCTAAAGCTTTCACTTTAGGAGACTTCTTTATTTCATTAATTTCTGAGCAATAGTCTTTACAGTATTCGAATGAATCGCAAATGCAAGTCCTTCTGAGCCACTCTGTACAGATTTTGCACTGACAAGTCCAATTAAATTTCCTTTTGCATCAAATAATCCTCCACCTGAGTTACCTGGTGAAACAGCGGCATCAGTCTGGATAACTGTTAGCTTGATTGTATTTTGATACATAGAATTAGAATTTGATCCAGTTGCCACTTCAATAGAACGAGAAGTAGCAGAAATGATACCTGAAGTAATAGAGTTGCTTAGACGTCCTTCTGGGTTACCTACGGCATAAGTAGTAGAACCCTGGGCAATCTTTGAACTATCCGCAAATGTAGCAGGAGTTAAATCAGTCGCATCAATTTTTAATACGGCAATATCCTGTGAACTATCTGAACCAATTAAAGTTGCTGAATACTGCTGCTGATCTGAAGTTGTTACTACGATCTTTGAAGCACCATCTACAACATGGGCACAAGTCACAATATATCCATCTTTTGTATAGATAACACCTGAACCAGCACCACTTGATACTTCATTACCATATCCATAGTTATAAGTGCTCATCTTCTCTGTTGTAATTGCAACAACACTTGCTGACATCTTTTTAGCAACTTCTGTCGCATTGGTAGATGTCGTTGTTGTAGTAGAAGGATCAACACTTGTAATAGTGTTTCCTAAGTAATTCGTGTAGACATATGCTCCACCAATTCCTCCTGCAAAAGCAAGTACTAAAACAATAAACAATTTTATAAAGGTCTGTGAGAAAACACTCTGCTTATTGTAAGGAGGCATTCCTGACTGGCCATTCTGAGATGGTCCTTGCTGATAAGCTCTTTGCTGATTGGCATGCTGGTAAGCTCTTTGCTGATTGGCATTTTGATAAGCTCTCTGATTGTTATACTGATAACCATTATTCTGATAATTCATTCTTTGCCCGTTGTATGATCCCGCCTGATTAAGTGGACGAGACTGACTTTGTGCTTGATTTGATTGCATATTGCTATTCTCAGAAGAATGCATACTTTGACTATTTTCAAAAGAATTGTTCTGATTTCTATTTTCCATACGTTTCTTCCTTTCTTTATACACATAGTATAAGAATCAATTAATCTTATATTATGTATGAAATATGTGAAAAAATGTTAGAAGGATATACCTTTAACCTAAACATATCATAACACAATTTAAAAAAATGGGAAAATTTTCATTTCCCATTTTCGTCTAGAAGAAGTCTTCTCGCATTCTCTTTTTGTTCTCCTGCTTATTGCGATACATTTCAAAGTCCGCTCTAGCAAAGACATTCAGGAACGTATCTCCCTTCTTATAGATACCCATTCCTGAAGCGATAGATACTTCAGTCCATGGTTCAAGAGAATATCTGATGCTCGCTTTTTCTCTTGCCTTTTTAAACAGTTCATCTCTATTCCTGTAATCACTGTTTTCAATAATAACCACAAATTCATCTCCACCAATACGATAAACCGGTGAATGATCATAAAGTTCACAAATAAAATGACAGGCATTCTTGATTGCTTCATCGCCTCGATAATGACCATAGTTATCATTAATTATCTTCAAGTTATTCATATCCACAAGCACAATCGCAAATTCTGCATTATCTTCTTTGATCTGTATTTCAAGCTCATTCTTCTTTTCCGAATAAGCCGCATGATTTTTCACACCCGTCAATTCATCACGATAGGCACGATTTTCCAATCTGTTAAAATAGATCTTCAACTGCTTAGCAGTCATATTGAAACTTTCCGCAAGTAACCCCATTTCATCTTTTGATTTACACTTAATATGAACATCATAATCCCCTTCTGCAAGCTTATGAGAAGATTTGATAATATCTTCAATAGGCTTAACATAACGTCTTTCAATCCAGAAAGGAACAATGCTGAAGACAATCGCAATAATCACACAAATCACAATCAATGATTTAATAGAAAGATTTCGATCCTTAAATAGATCCTCTGTCTCATCAGTAAGGAACAGTTTCATTCCATTAGATAAAGTCACAAAGACGAGCGCATGATCTTCATCATTAAACCTATAGTGAAGCATGCGATCTTGTGATGTACTGGTTGTTAAATCCTCCTTTAAGGTATCATACATCTTAAAATGATAATTTGTCCCATAAGGATAAAGATAATGCCAATACATCTTCTCTTTACCATCACTTAAGAATGCATATCCTTTATCATAGACCTGAATATTTCTTACAGGATGAATAAAATCATTGAAGTCTAAATCAACACCAACAACACCAATCATTTCACCTTCGACAAAGAAAGGTGAAGCATAACTTATGACCTGCTTATTAACCACTATGTTCTTATGTGGCTCAATCCAGGTATCATTCTTCATAGACAATATCTGATAATACCATTGAAACTGTTCATCATTTTTGCCTTCATCATTCATAGTTCTATAAGATACATTAGAAAAACTCTTACGCAAAGAATCTCTGGTATGATAAAATCCTTCATCCTTTATGTTTGCTCTAGCATAACGAAAATAATAGCTACGTATAATATCACTATCACCAATGATCTTATTAAATGTGTTGACCATCTCATATTGCAATTTATTTCTTACATTTTCATTCTCAATTTCATTGGGATTTTCTACAATCTGCTCAGCGATTGTCTTGACTGAACGAACAGCTGATCTCGTTCTTTCAAGCTCCTGATCTAGATAGTAAGCATTACGCTCACAAAGCAGATTCATAGTCCTACATACATACCCATCTGATAACCTCTGTATTTCATAGAATGCAATACCACCAAGTCCCACTTCTACAAATAACAATGCAGTGATTACCAATAAAAGCATTTTATTTCTAATCGACATCATAATAATCACCATCTCCATAAGGTTATCATATCATTTCTTCACATGAATTCGTAAAAAAAAGGTCAAAATTTTAAAAAAGGTACTCCGATTTGTTAATCGAGTACCTTTTGACATGATTTTTTTAGTAAATCAAGATATTTTTGAGCCAATGGCGTTACAAATGACTTCTTATGGAGAATGTATCCTACTTCAATATAATCATCAATTTCAAGTGGAATAGCTGTAATCTCTGGGTTAAGTTCATTAAAGACAATACCAGTGGAGATAGTATATCCCTGAAGTCCAATCATCAGATTGAACAATGTACCACGATCGGATACCTTAATTGACTTTGTATGAGGATATGTTGATTGTATTTCTTCCATAAAATAGAAAGAATTTGTTTCTCCCTGAAGATAAGATAAATATGGATAATCATCAAGTTCTTCAAGCTTTACTGATTTTCTATGTGCTAGTGGATGCTTCATGCTCATAAAGACATGAGGCTTAGCTACAAATAGTGAATGGAATACAAGCTTGGATTCATGAAGAATCTTGGAGATGACATCATGGTTGAAGTCATTCATGTAAAGAATTCCTACTTCACTTTTCATATTCTTTACATTCTCAATAATTTCATTTGTCTTAGTTTCTTCAATAGAAAAGCTGTATGTATCATAGCCAACTTCTTCAAGAAGTTCTACGAACGCATTAATCGCAAAAGAATAATGCTGAGTGGAAACAGAAAAACTAATCTGTGTATTCTTTTTATCAAGGTAACGCTCTTCTAATAATGCATACTGCTCTACTACTGCTCGTGCATAGCCTAAGAAAGCTTCCCCATCATTGGTGACTGTGATGCCCTTGTTTGTACGATGAAACAATGATAATTCAAGTTCCTCTTCAATATCCTTAATCGCATTAGATAAGCTTGGCTGGGAAATGAAAAGATTCTTGGCCGCTTCATTAATTGATCCATCTTTAGCAACCTGAAGGACATACTTTAATTGTTGAAGTGTCATTAAGCTTTATAAATCCTCTCATATAATGATAATTCTTCTTCTGTATCCCGAGTAGATGCAAAAATAAGATCACCCTTCTTTTCATCAGTATTAAGAAGATTAAATTCTTTTAGCTTTCTTTCTAGCTGTCTGCTCGTTCCTTCTCCTCCATCATAACAAGGAATATCTCCTAATATATTAAGAATATTCTTTTTAACATGAGGATAATGAGTACACCCTAAAACAACGCTATCTACATGTCCGACATGAACCTCAAGCTTTTCTTTTAGGTAATTGTCAACGACATCATCATCGAGATGTCCTGCTTCTAAGATATCAGCTAACCCATTACATACACATGGAATAATAGTCGCATTGCTGCCGTATGTACGTGCTAGCTCATGGAATTTATCAAGTTTCAAAGTATTATCAGTCGCCATCACCAAGACATGATGATGAGACTCAACTGCTGGCTTTAATGCTGGTTCTACCCCGATAATAGGAATCTCTGGATAGACATTGCGCAATAGATCAATAGCGGCACTTGTAGCTGTATTACATGCAATCACAACAGCCTTCACACCTCTCAATACAAGCTTATTGATCATTTCTATTGTACGATCCTGCACTTCCTTGATGCTCTTTTGTCCATAAGGAGCATGTGCTGAATCCCCAATAAAATAAAAGTTTTCTTCCGGTAAACGACGAGTCAGTTCCTTTAGTACGCTGATTCCTCCAACTCCTGAATCAAACACTCCTATATAGTTCTCTAAATCTCTCTTCATCATTCTACCTCCTGATTATTAATCATAATCATTTAAAAGATAAAAATCAATCTCTTACATAGAAAAATGCGCAATGATAGTTTATCATAATTTCATGAAAGACAAATGGAAACTACCAAGTCTCAAATACCAGGCATGCACATGATAAAAATTAACAACGAAATCTATATTCATTTAATGCATCTATGATAAAAAAGGTTTACAATTGAGGATTTATTGATATCGTTAGATTAATATTATATGATTATTTCATAACCCTATATAATAAAATGGAGATAGATATGAATAATCAATCATTAATAACAATAGAAAAAAAGGATTTCAAATATTTCATAAGTCGGTTATATGATGAATACTTTGAAGATTATGTTTATGAAGTTATTGGAGATGAAGAAGACGAAAAATCAGTTGTCGTCTTGTTTGAAGGGATGAATTACTGTATTGACTTGTGCAAGAAATATGGATTTCATTTACCCTTTAATTCCATTAAAGAGTATTTTATTACTGAATTTGAAGATGGAGAAATTATTTATAACAACTTATATAAAAGATATCTTGAAGAAGATAAAATATATAATTATGAAAACAAGGATTTTAGAGAACGATTCACCAACGATGAATTATAAAGATGTCTTAAAGAAAGCATCTTTATAAATGATGAAATGATTCTTTTTAAAATCAAGCAATCCTTCCTGTTTCATAAGTGATAGTTCATGGGATAAGGATGATCTATCTACAAGTAGATAATCAGCCAACTGCTGACGGTTGAAAGGAATATCAAAGACAAAGCTATCATATATTCTTATTTGCATATATAAATAGTTCATGAGACGCTCTCTCATGCTCTTAGGTGCAATTGTATTGATTTTATTGGATAATGCCACATTCTTGCTGGCAAGAAGATGCATAAGATTCTTTATAAAGGCAGGATAGTGAACATCCATGATCTTATTACCATCAAGAAACAGCACTCTTGTCTTTGTGACTGCCATCACATCCAACTTTAAATCATGATGTATTAAAGCATAAGATTCTCCAAAATAATCATAGGTATCAATATGAGCATAAATATTGGAGTGTCCAAGTAAATCATAACTGATTCCAATGAGTTCCCCTTCTAATACAAGTCCAATCTCATGGATTGTTTCTCCTTGATTAAAGACTATTTCATTTTTCTCATAGCATTCTATTCTTCCTGATAATAAAGAAAGAATCTCTTCAATCTGATGATCTTCTAATGAAGAAAACAGATCAAAGTGATGCATTTCATCTATTATATTCATTCACTTCACTCCTTATTTTTATAGTGTATCATAACCTATATGATAAATCATATTAAAAGAATTTTTTGCAAATCATTTGTCTACAAAAAATTAAAACGCTATAATAAATTTATAAGAGTTTTTGAAAGGAGTTAAAAAATGACTAATTATTTTGATCTTAAGGGCCAGGTGGCTCTTGTCACTGGATGTTCTGCAGGACTAGGCGTTCAGATGGCGAAAGCTCTTGCATCTCAGGGTGCAAACATTGTTGCTTTAGCAAGAAGAAAAGAAAGAATCGATGCTGTTGCTGAAGAAATCAAAAAGACATATGGCGTAGACGCCATCGGTGTTCAGTGTGATATCACTGATACTGATCGTGTCAATGAAGCTGTCAAGGAAGTTTTGGATCATTTTGGAAGAATTGATATTCTTGTAAACAATGCTGGTACAGGTGCTGTTGCTCCTGCTGAAGACATTACTGATGAACAGTTTGCCAATGAAATGAACATTGATTTATTTGGTTCATTCAAGGTTGCTAGAGCTGTTGCTAAACAGGCAATGATTCCAGCTAAATATGGTCGAATCATCAACATCGCTTCAATGTATGGTCTTGTCGGCAATAAGATTGCTGGCTCTTCTCCATATCATGCTGCTAAAGGTGGCGTTGTCAATTTGACAAGAGCACTTGCTTCTGAATGGGGAAAATATAATATTACTGTCAATTCAATCTGTCCTGGATATTTCTACACTGACTTAACTGTAGATACATTAAATAGTGATTTCTTCCAGCAGAATGCGAAGACAATGATTCCTCTTGAAAGATACGGAAATGAAGGAGAATTGGATAGTGCTGCTATTTTCTTAGCTTCCCCTGCTTCTTCATATGTCACTGGTGTTAACTTACCTGTAGATGGTGGTTATACAGCAATGTAATAAAAAAAGCTCCTTACGTGTGTAAGGAGTTTTTTATTTTAGTTTTTCTTTATAAGTATCATAATAAGCTTCACTCATCATCTCCATGGTAGATGTATGATGTCTTTTATACATATCCTCAATATTGCTGACAAATGCACCTGCATAGGCTGGATTGTCCTTAAATGCATAAAAGAGCTTATGTTGCCATTTCTTATGTGAATAGCTGTTATGATGATACATCAGTTCTCTTATTATACTATGAGCATAATAACTTGATTCTACGATATAGCCACGAGAAAGATCACATTTTAACAATGAATCCATCTCCATTGTATCATTAGGCATATCTAGCTTTTTTAATAAAGAAGAAATCTGACGTGATGTTTTCAGCAGTCTTCTTCTTTTTAATAGAAAACCTTTTCTCGTCTTAAGATGGTCCCTTTTTGAAAGATATCCTCCCAACATGAACGCCTGTTCAAATTCGTCTTGAGATACTTTTCTTATTATAGGTACAAACATAGAAATTCCTCCTTAACTGCATTATAACATCATCCAAATATCAAAATAAAACTTTTTTGATCATCCTCGTAATGTAAGTGTTTTCTTATCGATTATGTTAAAATATAACTATAAAGAAAGCCAACTATAAGGAATTCAAGTAAAAATTGAAGTTTTATCACATTATCTTTGTTCCTTGGCTAATCTCATTAAATAACAGTTGCGATTTCATACTAATCATCTGTTATTGAACCATATTATTTTAGAAGTATATTGAAAACTGAATATTTGTGTACACAAAAGGCCCTGGCCTTCTAGCAATACTATGAATATAGTTATGCAAA